>PNOO01000138.1 GCA_013824905.1 Syntrophus sp. (in: bacteria)
GGGCTCCACATCTCTCAACGGCTATGCCCGCTACGAGCAGGGAAGGGCGGTACCGAGCATCGAAAAGCTTGGCCGGCTGCTTGCAGCCGTCTCCGGCACGGGGGATTTCGTCTTGAGCGACAGCCGAAGCCGGTAAAAGGCTTGCCGTGATGATCTCTGAGGAATTTCATGCACCTCATCGTGGACGGCTATAATCTGATCCGTCAATCCGATACCCTTCGGGGATACGAGCGGATCAGCCTCGAAGCGGGGCGGCAAGCCCTCGTCCGGAGCCTTGCCGACTACCGGAAGCTCCGCGGACACCGGATCACGGTCGTCTTCGACGGCTGGGTGGGGGGTTCGCCCCAGGAGGAGAGAGACCAGGCGGGAGGGATGGACATCATCTATTCCCGTCTGGGAGAGAAGGCCGACGAGGTGATCAAGCGTCTCCTTGCGAAAGGAAGCGAGGAGATCATGGTCGTCACTTCCGACAGGGAGATAGTGAACTTCGCCGCACGACGGGGGAAGACCTCCATCGCTTCCGCCGCCTTTGCCTCCCTCCTCGACGGCATCGCCGCGGGACCTGTATCCGGAGGCCCGCCGGAAACGGAAGAGGAGGAGGACGAAGACCGCCGCGCCGCCGCGAAAAAGAAGGGCCCCGCCCGCCGCCTCTCCAAACAGAAACGGGCGGCCCTGGCCCGGATCAGGAAGCTCTAACGGCTCTTGCAGACCGTGATCAGGACCCGCTCCAGGAGGAGGCGGGGGGCCTGCCCGGTCGTCTTGAGCGCCAGATCCGTCCGGACCAGCAGATCCAGATAGCCGGCCAGCTCCGCACGAGTGAAACGTTCCGCATTCTTCAGGGCCTGATAGATCACAAAAGGGTGCTGGGAGACGACGGCGATGGGCTCTTCCCCGTCGGCGGTCAACCCTTTGAGGGCGGGGAGGATCGTCTTCTGAAAACGGCCGTAGTCCATGTTCGGCTGATAAGCCCCCAGCCTGCCTGACGCGATCAGGAGGTTCGCCTGAAACAGGAACCGGATCTCCCTTACGATCATCGTCATGATCATCAGGGGGTGGATCCCCTGATCGAGGAGCTCGTGCAGGGTCTTCAGGGCGAGGATCAGGTTCCGTCCGGAGAGCGCACCGGTCAGCTCAAAAACCGTATCCTCCTTGGTCCTGCCGATGACGGCCTCCACATCCGCCGCCTCGATCTGCGCCTTCTCCCCGACATAGGTGATCAGTTTCTCGATCGCCCCGAGGGACTCCCTGAGGTCGAAACCCGTTTTCTGCCCGAGGGCGGACCAGGCCGCGGAGGAGAGGCCCTTTCCCGCCCGGCTCAGCCGCTCGGCGGCCATCGCCTGTACGGCCTGCTGCTGCCTCGCCCCCCCCTTCACCTTGTTGAACGAAAGTATCCTTCCTGCCGACGCGATCGTTTTGAAAAGCCTCTTTCTCTTGTCCACCGTCTCGGCCGTCAGGATGAGGCAATTCCCCTCCGGCATCCCGCCTGTAAGCACCCCTTCCAGGCGATCGGTCTCCCCCGGCCGTTCCTTCGCCGGCACGGCGCCTCGACTTACACAGAGCTCCACGGCTTTTGGGAGCCAGGCATCCCTCGCCTCCCCGCCGTCGTCCGGGACGATACGCCGCCAGGCCTCGTCGTCGATCCTCCGCCAGCCGCCGTCCCGAAGGTCGTCCAACTGCAAACCCGCGACCTGTAAAAAATGCATGAAATCCGATGCGGCCCGGTCGGGATCCTGCTCGAGGCGCTCCCGGATCCTTCCGATGAGAGGCATAAGGACATTCTTGGACTGGAAAAGCCGGGTGTTTCGGACGACAACCACTTTGCGTCCGGGGAGGAGGGGGGGGGTGATAAGGGATTCGCAGAGACCATCGACATCCTCGTGTTCGCCGTCCGTCACGAAGAGGTTGAGTTCCCGGTCCTGGGCCGAGGGGATGAGCGCCGTCGTCATTTTTTCCAGGGCGTCATGGAGGAGGAACTCCTCATCTCCGCAGAGGAGGTAACAGGGAGCGCCCTTCCCCCGTTTCAGTTCCGTAAGGACCGTATCAAGAGAGGCTCCCCGCCCCGTATCGTCGTCATGAAGCGCCATCTGCCCTCAACCTTGACGGCTTCGTAAAAAGTCCGGATGCTGCGTTGCGCTTCATCTTCCGTCATTGCGGCGTACGCCAAAGTACGCCTCATTACTCAAGATTCGCGCGCCTTGCCTGCGGACTTTTTACGAAGCCGTCCCCTTTTCTTGACTTTTGAGACTTTTTACGAGGTCGCCAACCTTGCAGCAGCGAACGCCGCCCCGTCTTACAGGATGACGTACTTCTGGATGTGCTTTACGACCTCTTCGGGATCGTCGATGATCTGAAAGAGTTCCAGGTCCGCCGGAGAGATCTTGTTGTCGTGGAGCATCGTCTTTCTGAGCCAGTCGATAAGCCCCTTCCAGTATTCGCTCCCCATGAGGATGACGGGGAAGGTCTTGATCCGCTTCGTCTGGATGAGGGTCAGCGCCTCGAAGAGCTCGTCCAGCGTCCCGAAGCCGCCGGGCAGGACGACATAGGCCATGGCATACTTGACGAACATCACCTTCCGGGTGAAAAAATACTTGTAGTCGATGCTGATATTGGCGTACGGGTTCGGCTTCTGCTCGAAGGGCAGGCGGATGTTCATCCCCACGGACCGGCCGCCGGCCTCCGCGGCCCCCTTGTTGGCCGCCTCCATGACGCCGGGACCGCCGCCAGTGATGACGCTGAAGCCCTTTTGGGCGAGAAGCCGGGCCAGGAGCTCCGCCTTCTGGTAATAGGGGTCGTCCGGCTTGGTCCTGGCCGAG
The DNA here is from genome assembly GCA_013824905.1 of Syntrophus sp. (in: bacteria). Lineage (GTDB taxonomy): Bacteria > Desulfobacterota > Syntrophia > Syntrophales > UBA5619 > JAKAFS01. The sequence continues at coordinate 2,814 of PNOO01000138.1, forward strand.
CCGAAGATGCTCACGGCGTGCTTGACCCTGGAGAGGGTTTCGATGGCATCGACGAATTCGGCCATAATACGGAAGATGCGCCAGGATTCTTCGATCGACAGGGAGTCGACGACAAACTGGTTTTTTTCATCCATCTCACACACCTCCACGCCGGCCATGGGTCATGGCCCACGACCTGTGACCCAGGCGATCAGACCTCTCCCCCAATCCGTGAACTTCGCCTAAGAGACCTTCCGCCGCAGGGTCTTGGCCAGTCTCCGGCGTGCCTCGATGGTCTTCCTCTTCTTCTTCACCGAGGGTTTCTCATAGGCCCTGCGCAGTTTGAGCTCCTTGAAAAGTCCGCTCTTGGAGAGCTTGTTTTTGAGGATCTTCAAGGCCTTTTCCACATCATTGTCAAATACTTTTACTTCCAAATTCTCCTCCCTTTCGTTTTCATCTATTTTAGAAATGAAAAAATGACGCAAAAAAAGGGCAGTACGGCGTCACACGTCATGATCGTGCCGTATACTACCCTTGGTTGTTGCCTATGGTTAGACCACGCTCCTTACTTCTCTATGATGTCCCTTAAAGCGTCCAGGAATTCCTGGTTTTCTTCACGGGTTCCCACCGTGATCCGCATGTAGCCCCGCATCGTTCCGAGGCTGTTAAAGTTCTTGATCAGGATACCCCGCTCCATCAGGTGTTTGTATACGCGATCCGCATCAAAATCGCAACTAAAAAAAATAAAATTTGCATCGGTCGGCCGGGGGTGGATGCCCGGCAGCGCCGCCAGGGCAGAAAAAAGCTCGCCGCGCCACCCGCGTATCTGAGCCGCCTGTTGCAGAAATGCCTCCTCCTGATCGAGATAGAAGCCGGCGGCCGCCTGCGACAGGGCATTCAGATTGTAAGGAAGCCTCACCTTATGAAGTTCATGGACCAGGACGGGAGGACCGATGAGGAGGCCGATCCGCATCGCCGCCAACCCCACCTTGGAGAGGGTCCGGAGGATGACCAGGTTCTCATACCGGTCGATCTCCGGCAGAAAGGTCTTTCCCGAAAAATGGAAATAGGCCTCGTCCACGACGACGATGCCGGAGGCGGCCTTCAGAATCGCCTCGATCCTTTCCCGGCTGAAACAGTTGCCCGTCGGATTGTTGGGCCAGGCCAAAAAGGTCAAGGCGGGGGGGTGCGCCGCCAGCTGCTCCTGCAGGGCCGGAAGATCGAGATCGAACTCCTTATCGAGAGGGACCGCGGCGACCCTAAGGCCGGAGTTGAGGGCGGAGATCCGGTACATGGCGAAGGTGGGAACGGGGATGATGACCTCTGCCCCGGGCCGCGCCAGGGCCGCACAGAGGATCTGAATGAGTTCGTCCGATCCATTGCCGATGATGACCTGATCCGCTTTCACGCCGAATGCCGCAGCGAACCGGGATGCCAGCGCTACGGATCCCGCCTCGGGATAACGGTTCAGATCGATGGAGGCCAAAAGTTTCGCAAACCTCTCCCGGAGCCGGGGAGGGATGGCCAGCGGATTCTCATTGGCGTCGAGTTTGATCCGGCACGGGGTGGTCTCCACCGGATAGGCTCTCTGGGCGAGGACCTCTTCTCTGATCAGTGCGCGGACATCCATGGCTCAGCCGATCTCCTCTTCCCGCGTGACGAATTCCTGATATTCGCCCGTGTCGAGCAGATCGTCCAGTTCCTCGGGACTCTCCATCTCCACGACGATCATCCAGCCGGTGTCGTGAGGATCGCTGTTGATGACCCCGATGTCATCCGTGATATCCTCATTGACGCTGATCACCGTCCCGCTGACCGGCGAGATGAGTTCGACCGCCGCTTTCGCCGATTCGATCCTGCCGAAGGGTTCGTCCCTCTCCACAGAGGAATTGTCCTCGGGAAGATCGAGCGAAATGATCTCTCCCAACTTCTCCTGGGCATGGTCCGTGATCCCGATGGTGGCCAGATTGCCCTCCACCCTGATCCAGATATGCTCCTGAGTGTACAGCAAATCTTCCGGAAACAATTTCATAGTGCATCCTGTATAAAGTAATGAAGCTCAGACTAAAGAATGGTCAGATCCTTGGAGGTCTGCGTCAAGACTTCGCAGCCCTCCTCCCTCACAACCACCGTATCCTCGATCCGGATACCCCAAAGGCCGGGGAGATAGACCCCCGGCTCGACCGTCACCACCATGCCGGCGCGGAGGATCTCCTCACGTCCCGCAGCCAGGCGAGGCGCCTCATGGACATCCAGGCCCACCCCGTGGCCGGTCCCGTGGGCAAAATGGGCGCCCAGTCCGGCTTCTTCGAGACACCCCCTGGCGATGCGGTCGACCGCGCCGCAGGAAATGCCCGCCCGGATCGCCCCGATCACCCGGTCATGGGCCTCCCTGACCAGCCGGTAGACCTCCTTCTGACGGTCCGAGGCATGCCCCACGATATAGGTGCAGGTCTCATCCGAGTGGTAGCCGCCCGATACCGCGCCATAGTCGATCGTGACGCAATCTCCGGTTTTTATCACACGAGATCCCGGCGTGGCGTGGGGAAGGGCCGCATTGGCCCCCGCAGCGACGATCGTCTCAAAGGCCGCCTGCTCCGCCCCGCCCCGCCTCATCCGGTATTCAAGCTCGATGGCGATTTCCTGCTCCCGGACGCCCGGCCGGATCATCTCCCGGATCGCCGCCAGGGCCTCGCCGGCGATCACCGCCGCCGCCCGGATCCGGTCGATTTCCCCTTCAGTCTTCACGGCCCGGAGGGATTGGAGTGCCCCGGAAAGGGGCCGGAGCGCCACCGTTGGGAGTTTTTCCTGCAGCCGGAGGTATTCTTCCACACACAGGCAGGGGGATTCGAAACCGATCGCCTCCACCGAGCGCCCGCAAGCCACCGCCGTGATCCCGTCCACCCGGTTGCGGAATTCAAAGATCTCCGTCCCGATGGCCTCTTCCTGCGCCTGGGTCACGTATCGCCCGTCCACCAAGAGCACAAGCCAGTCGGGACCTGCCATCAGGGCCCCGTCGCCGCCGGTGAAACCGGTCAGGTAACGGATATTTTTTGGATGCAGAATGAGCAGGGCATCCTTCTGGGTCATCCCTTCGCGGAGACGGGCCAACCTCGCCGGATAGGGCGGAGGATCATACCGCATGGCTGCGCAACCTGCCGATATGGTCCAGCCAGCGGGAAAGCTCGGCGATGACCGGCGCCGCTTGTGCGGCAGACCCCTCTTTGCTGAGCGTCTCCGTGACCTCCCGGAGCCTCTCTGTCGCCCTTTCCTGCTGCGGGTCCTTTTTGAGGATAGCCTCCAGGACCTCCTTTGCCATCCGGAGATGGCCCTGCCGGATATAGAGTTCCGCAAGCGTTACGGTCTGAAAATCCTCCGGGACCGGGGTCGTCTCTTCTTCCTCCGCTCCCGCCCCTTCCTCCGCCTCGCGCGGCTCCGAGAGGCCCTTGAGTCGCTCGGCAATCTCCAGCGCTGCCGGGGAGTCCGGATTCAGGGAGATGAATTTACGGTAATAGGTCTGCGCCGATTCCTGCATCCCCTTCGAAAGGAAGAGGTCCCCCATATTCATATAGATCCGCGAGAGGCTCGCAAAGAGATCCTCCATCTCATGGAGCATCTCCCTCGCCTCGTCCAGCCTCCCCTGCAGGATCCGGATACGGCAGATCACGATGCGGGCATCCGGATCGCCCGGAATCCGTTCGAGCCGCAACCCGGCCAGATCGAGGGCCGCCCGGTCATCGCCCTTTTCGAGGAACGTCTCCGCCTCTTCCAGGAACGATTGACGAGATTGAACCGCAGTATCACCCATAATTCATTGTCATTTCAATGG
>PNOO01000139.1 GCA_013824905.1 Syntrophus sp. (in: bacteria)
GCACCCAGTTCTCCCATCGGGTCTTTTTTTCCGACAGCCAGGCTGCCGAAGGGGGTAGAGCCGCGGTGACAGCGGGGACGACGCTGATCGCGCCTCCGGTCAAAGGCGACCGGTGGTGGGCCGCAAACGGAACGTCCAACTTCGACCGCCATCATCGGAGCGCGATCATGGAATTTTTCTACAAACCCACGATCGCCCAGCGCTTTGCAACGGACTGGCTGCAGTTCGGTCCCGACGGACGCCTGAGAACGGGGGACGGCACGCGCTGCACCGATTTCTACTGCTACGGGGCGGACCTCCTCGCGGTGGCAGACGGAACCGTGATCGAAGCCCGGGACGGGATTCCCGAGGGTGTACCCCCCAATAACTATGCCCCGAACACGCTCCAGAACGTCTTCGGAAACAGCGTCATCCTCGATATCGGTGGCGGCCGGTACGCCGCCTATGCGCACATCATTCCGGGGAGCGTAACGGTAAAAATCGGCGATCACGTGACCCAGGGACAAGTCCTCGGAAAGCTGGGAAACAGCGGCAATTCAACGGCGCCCCATCTGCATTTCCACCTCTGCAACGGCCGTGACGGGCTCGCTTCGGAGGGCCTGCCGTTCTCGTTCGCCTCGTATGATCTGCTGGGCTCCATGCCGTTCGAGGAAGTGGAGAGCAAGCCTTGGACACCGTCGGGTCCGCCGCAAAAGCGCGCGGCGGAGATGCCCATGCTTGACCAGGTCGTAACGCTGTATTGATAAGAGATCGTCTCCGGCACTAAGATCGGAATTGGAAGCCGGGGGCAAGGCCTACGACAGCCGGTCGGACTGGAGCTGCTGGGAAGACTGATCGGCGTAACCCCAAATACATTATTTCTCTTGATATCCCATAAATTTTTCAGACGGCGGTCACTCTTGATGCTTGATATCGTCGTTAAGCAGTTGTACGGATGAAATGTACAGAAAGGAGGATGCCATGAAAGAAGTCAACGTTACGGAGCTTCGGAACAACCTGCCCGCCTATCTCGGCATGGTCAAGGCCGGCGAAGAGCTGCTCCTGACCTCGCGAGGAAAGAAGATAGCGCGTCTGACGCCCATTGCCAATGGACGTTCAGACGCGAGGGAACAGCTTGCCCTGTTAAGGGGAAAGTGCAGGATCGGCAACGTTGTGTCCCCCCTGAATGAAAAATGGGAGGCGGCGTCTTGATTCTTCTCGATACCTGCGCCCTCGTTTTTGTTGCCCTGGCGCCGGAGCGTCTCAGCGCTGAGGCGCTCCACGCCATTGAAGAAGGCGAAGAGAATGGCTCCCTGGCCTGCTGCGACTTCTCTCTGTGGGAGATCGCCATGCTGATCGCCAGGGGGCAACTGGATCCAGGCACGGATACTCTTTCTTTCCTGAAGCTTGTTTTAGCGTCCCGGGTGATCCGGCCGCTGCCCATTACGCCGGAGATAGCTAAGATTTCGGCCAACGACGCCCTCTTTGCGCATCATGATCCGGCGGACCGCATCATTGCGGCCACCGCCCTTCATTACGGTGGGCCGCTCGTGACCTGTGATCAGGCATTGCAGGCGGTGAAAGGCCTGAAGATCATCTGGTAGCCAATAAAACCCCATGATCCCTAATGACGTCACCGCCTTGCCCCTTTATCCCTATCTCGATGAGATCGCCGGGACGCTGGCGTCGCGTAATCTGCTCATGCTTCATGCCGAGCCGGGCGCCGGCAAAACGACGCTCGTCCCCTGGCGCCTCCTCGCACACAAGGCTTTTGCAGGAACGAAGTTCCTCCTGCTCCAACCCCGCCGGATAGCTGCCCGGGCCGCTGCCGAAAGGATTGCGACCCTGCTTGAGGAGAGGCTGGGCCAAACGGTGGGGCTTCGGACCAGGATGGAGACGATCGTGAGCCCGCAAACGCGGCTCGAGGTCGTTACCGAAGGGGTGCTTACCCGGATCATCCAGAATGATCCCTCCCTTTCAGGATACGGGCTCGTGATCTTCGATGAATTCCACGAGCGGAACCTCCAGGGCGACGTCGCTCTGGCCTTCACCTGGGAGTGCCGGGAGGTGTTTCGCCGCGACCTGAGAATCCTGTTCATGTCCGCGACACCCCCCACGGCCGAGCTCGTGGGTGCGGTTGGCGATCTCCCCGCCATCTCCGTTCCCGGACGCTCATGGCCCGTTCGCCTGTTCGATCGGCCGCCGCTGAAGGGCGAGACGCCCTGGAGCGGTGCGGCGCGATTGGCTCTCGAGGCACGGGAGATGCTCGATGCGGAAGGAGGCGGAGATGTGCTCGTTTTCCTCCCCGGCTTCCGTGAGATCCGGCAGGCACAGGATGAACTCGTGCGGATGCGGCCGCATCTCGGCCCGGACATCGCCATTCTTCATGGCCGGCTTCCCCCGGAAGAGCAGCGCGGGTTGCTCGCAGCCTCACCGGGAGAGTCGCACCGGATCATCCTCGCGACAAACGTCGCCGAGACGAGCCTCACGATCCCGGGGGTGCGGGCGGTAGTGGATTCCGGCCTCGAGCGGTGTGTGCGTTTTCACCCCCGCACGGGCATGGACCACTGGGAGACAGTGGAGATTTCCGCGGCATCGGCCGTACAGCGCCAGGGGAGGGCCGGACGTCTGGGGCCCGGCATTTGCCTGCGCTGGTATCGCTCTCAGGATCCGCGGAAAAGCTTTTCGCTCCCGGAAATCATGGAGGCAGACCTGGCGCCGCTTGTGCTGGAGACGGCCCTCTGGGGTGCGGCAACGCCTTTAGACCTCACGTGGATCACGCCACCTCCCTCCGGAGCCCTGAAACAGGCTACGGCGCTCCTTGAAGAGCTTGACCTGATCGACAGCCAAGGGCGCATCACCGCCTCAGGGCAGCAGGCGGCGGCGATGGGCCTTCATCCACGCCTCGGCCGCATGGTCATGAAGGCCAAAGAAAGAGGATGGCTCGCCACAGCCGCCGTAACCGCCGCTATTCTGGAAGAGGGCGACCCGCTGAGGGGGGACGATCCCGATTTTCGCGACCGGCTCTCCGCTTGGGCCGCCTGGGCAGGCGGAGCGCGGAATGATCTGCGCCAGGATGCCGGGCGGCGTATTGCCCGAGAAGCAGAGCGGATCATGCGGATAGCCGGCTCCGGAGAGCAGACTGTCCGCGGCGCGGACGTCGATCCATCGCTTGCCGGGAGACTGCTGATTCTCGCCTATCCCGACCGCGCCGCCCAGCGTGTGGGAGACGGCGGCCTGGCCAAGTCTGCGCGCCTGGTGCTCGCCACGGGCCGTGGCGCCTGGATAAAAGGGGCGCTCGGGCAGGAGGAATTCCTGGTCGCTGCGGACCTGGACGGCGGTGAGACCGAGGCCCGTGTCTTTCTCGCTGCCCCGGTTTCCCGCAGCGACGTTGAAAGCGGCCTGGCGGGGCCTGTAGCGACGTCCCTCCATTTTTCCTGGGAGGGCTGGACTCCCAGGACGCGCAAAGAGATGCGTGTCGGCCGGCTGCTCCTCGAAGAGAAACGGGGCGTCGCCCCATCGCCGGATGATATCCGCCAGGCAGTTCGCGAGCGACTTGCCCGGGAAGGCCTGGAGGCCCTCCCCTGGAACGATGCGGCACGGCGCTTCCGCGCCCGCTGCCTGTTCGTGGACAGGTGCGGCCGTCATGAACGGTGGCCCGATTTTTCTTCCGGCGCGCTCATGGACGATATTGACTGCTGGCTTCTCCCCTTCGGCAACTGGGAGGGTGGAGCAGTGTTTACGGGCGAATCCCTCCTCCAGGGCCTCAGAGGCCGTTTGGGGTGGGAAAACCGGCGCATCCTCGATGAGGTTGCTCCCGAGACCTGGCTCCTTCCCTCGGGAACGAGGAAACGGCTTGACTACGAAGCCGGGGATGTCCCTGTTATCGCCGCCCGGCTCCAGGAATTCTTCGGCTGCCGGGAAACACCTGCCCTTTGCGGCCAGCCGTTCATGCTCCATCTGCTCAGCCCGGCCGGTCGTCCGGTACAGATCACCAAGGACCTCGACGGATTCTGGGAGCACTCGTATCCTGCCGTGAAGAAGGAACTCATGGGCCGTTACCCGCGCCATTACTGGCCCGACGATCCCCGGGCAGCAAAGCCGACCGCGCAAGCCAAGAAAAAAAAGAACGTTTTTTGATTTTCCCGCATTGCCCTGAGAAACGGTAGCGCGGCCTGACCTGGCCTCAAAATTGTCCTTGATATTTGCGCTCAATATGGCTATACATCGGCTATACATAGGGAGGTTTGCGATGCTTGCAAAAATTCAAAAATGGGGGAACAGCCAGGGGCTTCGTATTGCTAAGAACCTGCTCGCAGATGTACGGCTTGCCGTCGGCGATGAGGTCGATATTAGTGTAAGAGAAGGCATTATGATCGTCGCGCCGGCTAAAAGAATACGCGGCCGACATAGTATCGAGGATCTTGTGGCAAAGATTCCTGAGGACTACCAGCCGAGTGAGGTTGACTGGGGCAAGCCCGCCGGAAAGGAGGTCTGGTAGATGGTGGACTATACCCCCAAGCAAGGGGATATTATTGCGATCACATTTGATCCGCAATCCGGTCATGAACAAAAAGGTCGGCGCTCTGCTTATGTCGTCAGCAAAGACCTGTTCAACCGAAGCACAGGTTTGGCCATTGTATGCCCGATCACAAACACAGGCAGCGGTTTTCCATTTCATATACCTATTCCAAAAGACCTCAAACTAACGGGTTTCATCATGGTTGAGCAGGTTAAATCGGTCGATTTCCATGCTCGTCGCGCTAAACGCATTGAACACGGAAATGATGAGTTGCTGACAGAGGTGCTTTCAATATTGGATGCATGCATCTATTGACCGGCCAATCCCAATGGTTCTATGAAAAACGACGGGCAGCATGAAAGGTTTGGTGTCCACTATTGACGACCGACCTCACCGTGGCCCACCGGCGAAACTGTGTGCCCCGGCTTGATTTGACGCGGTAGCCGACAGCGATAATAGCGGGAAGGCTGTAAAACCTTCGGGCACGGGAGACCGTGCGGGCGCCTTCCTGTTGAACTTGTAAGTATTCCTTACAGGTTGCCGGTCTTCCAACTCCCCTTCCGTATAAATGGCTTTCAGGTGCAGCGTGATGTTTTGTGGGGTCGTTTGATAAAGCTCTGCCATGGCGGCCTGGGTCATCCAAACCGTGTCATCCTGAAGGCGCACGTCAATGCGTGTCTGACCGTCTTCGGTCTGGTAGAGCAGAAATTCACTCTTAACGGGCAGGGTCAGGTTGTCGGTGTTTACCCTCTGGAACCGCCGCCAGTGCAAAGAGCTTTTCCATCAGTGTCCGGGGAAGGAGGGATGATCTCATCTGCCGGGTCAGATCCTGAACGCCGTACCACTGACCGGAGGCGCTTACCACCATCTCCAGTCTCCCGTCTTCTCCGACCGCCGCGGCCCCGCCGGAGGCCCAGTAGAGAAGACGCGAGGAGGTCCGGCCCCGGACCCGGTCTCCCCGTCCGAAGAAGAGAAGTTTCTCGTCGCAGGAAACGGGCCGGTAAAAAGTGAAGCCGATCCCGACGGTGACAGCCCCGCTTCCGCAGATCATGAAACCTCCCCATCCCAGGATTTCATCCAGCAGGGCAAGAAAGGGAAGCGGGTGAAGAAGACCATCCCGGCTGAAGCGGTAAAAAGAATCCCGGTCCGCACCGGAGAAGCCTGCGGATGCAACGACAATTTTACCGGGTGAATCCCAGAGGTGAAATTGCCTTTTCAGGCTTGGGTGACTTCGGTCAACGCCGCAGACAAAACAATTGCTGTAAGAGGGAAGCAAGGCGAGTTCGTTCAGGGAATCGCCGCATTCCTCCGGCATGAAGGCGGAAAACGCCCGTCCGTGCCCCCCGTCGCTTTCCCCATATCGGATTGAAGATGACATATAGGGGAGTGGATCGCGATCCACGGTAGCGCTGCCCTCGGCGCCACCGGGGCCGGGCAGGACTTCGAAGTGCAGGAGATCGCCGATCCTGATGCTGGTGCCTGCCAGCCGAAAATCGGCGGAAACGGGGTAGCGCAAATCATCCCGGCGTGGATAGGCATCGAGGGTCATCGCCAGATCCATCATGATCCCCATGCTGATTCCGCCGTGGGGAATCCCTATCCACCCCTCCAAGCGTTCGTCCATGAGGACATCGGCAGTCGCATGGCCACCGGCATGAACAACGGCCTCTGGTCCGTAAACGAACTGCCGGACATAGTCATCGCGGTGATCCGTAGGCTTCATTGTGTCCATTTCTATATAAAACCGGGTCCAAAAGTGCAATGGAAAAACACGGCTTCGCCGATCCTGCTTGCACACTTTTTTCTCTTTTAAATCACGTTGACATGAAACAAAGACTCTCCTATTGTATACGCACAATAACGCAGGCAAGCCATTATGGGAAAGCAAGAAATAATTAAAATCATCAGGAACAAAAAGCCCGAAATGGAATCCCGCTACGGAGTCCAGCGGCTCGGCTTGTTTGGCTCCTATGTTAAGGAGAGGCAGAGAAAGAAGAGTGATATCGATATACTCGTT
>PNOO01000140.1 GCA_013824905.1 Syntrophus sp. (in: bacteria)
ACCAGCAGGACGACGACCGCCAGGACCTTGTCCTCCCCCATGATATTCCCGAACAGTCGGACGGAGAGGGAAAGGGGACGGGCGAGGTGGCTGACGATTTCGATCGGCAGCATCAGCGGGGTAAGCCACCAGATCGGGCCGAGAAACTGCTTGACGTACTTGAAGCCGTGAACCCTGATGCCGACGATATGGGTCATGACGAAGACAACGATGGCCATCGAGACGGTCGTATTGAGGTTGGCCGTCGGCGATTCAAATCCCGGGATAAGCCCAAGGAGGTTGGAGGCGAGGATGTAGAGCCCCAGTGTTGCGATCAGCGGAAAGAACTTCCTCCCCTCCGGCCCCATGGATTCAGTCACCAGATTGTCGAACCCTTCGATCACCACCTCCATGACGTTCTGAAAACCGCTCGGGAGAATGTTCATCCGGCGTGTCGCCAGGAATGAGAAGAGGGCAAGGATGGCCATGATAAACCACGTGTAGGATACGACAACGAGATGGTGTTCGTGCAACCAATGGGTTTCGAAGAATAGCAGAGGTTCCATTTTCTATCTGACCCCCTCAATACAGTTTTTTTTCGACAGAACCCAAATGGTCGTCAGGATCATGTTCAGAGGCACGACGGATAGGCCGATGATGAGACCGATAATGTCAACGAGATTCCCCGAGATGACCAAAAACAGGAGAAAAGCGGTGACAGCCAGGCGAATAGAATAGCTTATGAGGATGGTCTTTTTGGCCCTGTCCGGATGTTTTGTGAAGACGCTCATCAGGTTGCGGTACAGCCAGTGAAAATTGACGACGCTGATAAGCCCCCCGCAGAGGATTCCGAGGCTAAAGCGGTTGGTATACAGGAGAAGGCTTGACCCGACCAGAGCCGCCAGAATGATCCAGTTCGTTCTTTCAAGCCTTTTTTGAAGGGGGTCCTTTTCTATAAGGTCCACTTTGCCCACTCTTGATAATCGGTTTATCGTCCTTAACGTACCTCTTGACGAGAACGTACATATTTCTGAAGCCGGCAGCAATGCCTATCAGTAGAAAAAGAAGGGTAAGATAGGGTTCCGTCTCCAGTTGCCGATCGAGCCATATTCCCAGATAGAGGCATCCGAAGATGGCGATGACCATAGCGATACCGATGCTGCTCACACGGGCCATCTGGATCGCGGTCTGCTTCGTCTCCTTGTCCACCGCGCGCCTCTTAACACAAGCGGGTTATGAAGTCAAACGAAAAACAGGGAAGTCATCGCCCGAGAGAAGCTGCCTTTTTGACCGGGGACGCCCTTTTGGAGGAGATATCGGCCTGTCTCTGTCGTATCGGTCCGGTCAGCAGCGGTAATAGTCCCGGTACCAGGCGACGAAATGCCCGATTCCCTCCGCTATCGGGGTTACGGGTTTAAACCCCACGGCGGTCGCAAGGGCATCGATATCTGCAAAGGTAGCCGGCACATCCCCTGCCTGCAGGGGGAGAAAATTCTTCTTCGCCTTCCGGCCGAGATGGTCCTCCAGGAGTCTGATGAAATCCATCAGGGCTATGGGCTGATTGTTCCCGATGTTATAGAGCCGGTAAGGGGCAAAACTGGAGGAGGGATCGGGACGATCGCCGTTCCAGGCGGCATCCGGCGTCGGGATCCGATCCATGATCCGCGCCACTCCCTCGACGATGTCGTCGATATAGGTGAAATCCCGCTCCATCCGCCCCTCATTGAAGACGTCGATCGGTCGGCCTTCCAGGATCGCCCGCGTAAAAAGAAAGAGGGCCATGTCCGGTCTTCCCCACGGCCCGTAGACGGTGAAGAAACGGAGTCCCGTGCAGGGGAGACCATAGAGGGCGGAGTAGCTGTGGGCCATCAATTCGTTTGCCTTTTTCGTCGCAGCATAGAGGCTCAAAGGATGATCGACATTGTCGTGAACGGAAAACGGCATCCGGGTGTTGGCCCCATACACCGAACTGGAGGAGGCAAAGACGAGGTGCCGTACATGATGATGACGGCATCCTTCGAGGACATTCATGAATCCGACGAGATTGCTCTCGACATAGGCATGGGGATTTTCGAGCGAATAGCGGACGCCCGCCTGAGCGGCGAGGTTGACGACGATCTCGGGCCGCTCCTCTGCAAAAAGCGCTGCCATGGCCTTTCGGTCGGTGATGTCCGCCCGGATGAGACGGAAAGCGCCGTTCTTTTCTAAAAGAGAGAGGCGCGCCTCTTTGAGCGTCACGTCGTAATAAGGGTTCAGGTTGTCAAGACCGACCACCTCGTCGTCCCCTTCCAGAAGCCGTCGGGAAAGGTGAAATCCGATGAAACCAGCCGCGCCGGTTACGAGAATCTTCCGCATGAACTCTCCCTTATCGCAGCAGTCATTGCTGCAGTCCGCATGAAATTCTTCCTACAAACTCTTCACATGTATACGCTACAGCTTTTCAAGGACCTTCCCGCAGGCATCGAGGGTCCGGGAGATGTCTTCATCCGTGTGGGCGAAAGAGGTAAACCCTGCCTCGAACTGGGCGGGGGCGAGGGAGATCCCTTCTGCCAGCATCCCCTGGAAAAAACGGCCGAAGCGTTCCGTATCGCTCCGGGAAGCAGACGCGAAGTCGGTCACCTCCTCCCCGGTGAAAAAGAGGGTGAACATGGAGCCGACGCGGTTGATCGTGACAGGGATTCCCTTCCGGGCAAAAAGGTTCCTGTATCCGCTGCAGAGGGTCTCTGTCATTTTATCGAGGGCCGAGTAGGATTTTCCCCGGAGGAGGTCCAGTGTGGCGATACCGGCGGCCATGGCGAGGGGATTACCCGAAAGGGTGCCCGCCTGGTAAACGGGTCCGGTGGGGGCCAGGTGTTCCATGATCTCCCGGCGGCCTCCAAGGGCGCCGACGGGCAGCCCCCCCCCGATGATCTTGCCGAGACACGTCAGGTCGGGGGTGATGGAGGCCAGGTTTTGCCAGCCTCCGTAAGCGATGCGGAAGCCGGTAATCACCTCATCGAAGATCAGAAGGATTCCCTTCTCGCGGGTGATCTCCCGGAGTGTTTCGAGGAATCCGGGCCGGGGGGGGACCACTCCCATGTTGCCGGCCACCGGTTCGACGATGACGCAGGCCAGGTCCCCGCCGAAACTGCGGACGGCGTCCCGGACCGATGCACTGTCGTTGTAAGGCAGAGAGATCGTCAACTCGGCCAGCCGTCGGGGGATACCGGGGCTTCCCGGTATCCCGAGAGTGGCCACACCCGAGCCCGCCTTCACGAGGAGCGAGTCGGCATGACCATGATAGCATCCGGTAAACTTGATGATCATCTCCCTTCCCGTATAACCGCGGGCAAGGCGGATGGCGGTCATCGTCGCCTCGGTTCCGGAACTCATCATCCTGACCATCTCGATTGCGGGAAAGGCCGCCACAATCCGCTTGGCCATCTCGATCTCGATCTCAGTCGGCGCTCCATAACTGGTACCCCGGCCGGCTGCTTCCCGGATGGCCTGAACAACGCCGGGATGGCTGTGACCGAGGATCATCGGACCCCAGGAGGCGACATAGTCGATGTACTCTCGTCCCTCGGCATCGATGACCTTCGACCCGGCCGCTTCCCGGATGAACCGGGGAGTTCCGCCGACCGACCGAAAGGCCCGGACGGGGCTGTTGACCCCTCCCGGGATGAGCTTCTGCGCCTCTGAAAACAGACTGTTCATGTCCATGCTAAAAGTACTCCATGCTGATTTTCTTGAATTCCTCAATACTCCTGAGCAATTTGTAATCTCCGACACCCGCGGCGACGGCGATCCGGCCAAGCAGATCCTCATCCGCATCCTGTCGGAAGTGGACCATAGTGAAAAGGGTGTATTTCCCCTCGAAGGCGGGAGCCCGATCGTAACAATGGGTGATCTCCGGAAAGGAGGCGAGCCGTTTTCCGACGTCATCCAACTGCGCGGGAGGGACAGCCCAAACGACCATGGCGTTGCGAGTATAGCCGGCCAACTGGTGCCGGACGATGGCGCCGAATTTCCGGATGATACCCTGCGTTCGGAGGCCGTCGGCAATCGTAAGGACTTCCGCTTCAGTCAGGCCGATCTCCTCCGCAATTTTTTGAAAGGGGCGCTCAACGAGGGGAATGTCCTCCTGGAGCCTCCGGGCGACGTCCGCCTCTACCGGTGTCAGCCTGTGGGAAACTTGCGGACCTCCGTTATTTTCTATTTCCATCGACATCGTAAGCGCAGCCTCATGGTGTATTTGATGAGGTTTCCTATATCACAAATCTTTCGGGTGATGCCAAATATTTCTTGACAAGTTTTTTTCTTGCCGCTAAATACTCCCATATGATCAAGAAAAGGAGGTACATGATGAAACGGACTTTCAGTATGGGTGTGTTTGCCGTGTTTGCAGTTCTGTGTGCGGCCTCGCTCGCGTCGGCCGCTGAAACGGCGGCGCCGGGTTCTGCAGTCGATTATACAAAGGCTATCGTCGTCGGGTGCAGTATTCTGGCTGCAGCTCTGGTAATGGCTCTGGGGACGATTGGAACGGGACTGGGCATGGGAAACGGATTGAGCAGCGCCGCCAACGCCGTCGGCCGGAATCCGGAGGCGCACGGTAAGATCCTCATTACGATGATGGTAGGGCTCGCCATGATCGAATCCCTGGCGATCTACGCGCTGGTCATCGCGCTGGTCGTCCTTTATGCCAATCCGCTTCTCAAAGTGATTGGCCTTTCGTAAGCTGTTCAACCTGTCATTATAGAAATCAGGGAGGGGAAGCGAACACCACGACTTTTCCTCCCTTTTTTATTGGTCTATCTTATTCATCCGACTTATTCATCCGGGCCGATCCGCCTGAAACACAGAGTCGCCATGTGGCGAATCCGCCCCATCGTGGATTGAGAAGGGGCTTTATTTCACTGCTGCCTTAAACGTCACTTCACCCTTCATGGTCGAGGGGCTCTCATAGAACTCCAGATATTTCTGGTTCCCTTCCGGGGTTTCCGGATGATCGGGTCCCCGCCACCATTTGTTGGCGAGGAAGTTTTTCTTTGCCAGTTCCCAGACCTCCGGAGCGGCGGGCACGTCCTTCACATCCCATTTCAACCCCTTCGGGGTCATTTCGTAGACGGTGTAACGCATGGGGTAGGTGGAAACGGAGGGATGGACGAAGTGGAAGGTTCCATCCACTTCCTGGTATCGGGTGGAGATGTGGCGATGACCGGAGAAGACGGCTTTGACGCCGTATTTCCTCAGAAGCGCCTTGACCTCATCGGCATTGTCCATCCAGAACCATCGCCAGGAATTGTGGTTCGTCTTGTCCCCCTCGCTCCATGGGACGAGGTTGATATGGGTCAGGACAACCACCGTCTTCTTCTGGTTTTTCTTGAGGACCGCCTCCAGCCAGCGCATTTGGCTCGGATCGATCTCTCCGCCGAAATCGTTCAGGCCGGCCTCCGGCACAAAGACCTGGGGCCGTGTGCCGTCGAGGTTGACGAGGACCAGATCCTTGGCGATCTCGCTGGCATAGTAGGTCATCCCCGGCGCCATGCCCCCCGACTTGCCGATGAAGGCGCCTGCCACTGTGTACTTGGAGAGGGTAACCGGCTGGTCCTTCTTTTCGTGAGGCACAAGGCTCAGATCATGATTGCCCAGGGTGACAAAGTAGGGAACCTTCAGACCGTCGAGGATTTTGCGCAGGGCATCGATGTTCCAGGGCTCCGCATCCTGGGTGAGGTCGCCGGCCAGCAGCACGAACTTCACATCGGGGATCTTGTTGATCTCGGCCACAGTGTTTTCGGTGAGCATCTGGGTCTTCAACCCCAGTTTGAAACCGTCGGAAACGCCCTTTTGCTGGGGGATGGAAATATGGGGATCGGAAATGACGACAAACTTGACTTTCTCAAAGGCAAAGCTGAGATCAAAGGACAACAGAATCAACAGAATTATCCCGGCCAAACCGATACATCTAAATCGTTTCATTTGCTGCCTCCTTTTCAGTTTGAAAGATTAAATTTCTCTTTTTTTTGATATTTGATAAGACATTGCTTTCGATGGGTCGAAGTATAGGAGGGCTGTTTTTGCCTGTCAAGGGATATTTTGACAGGGATATTTTGCATCGGAAAGCAGGGGCTGGCGATGCGGTTGGGAACGGAAGGTGGAGCATCGGCCGCTCTTTTGAGAAATCAGCTCACCGTTTGGTCGAGTCACCCGTCAAAAGGGCATTTTTGAGCACAATTCAGGCAGACCTCTCCTGCACGCCTCTTTTCACGATGCGTTATGATTGGATGTATTGATCCCAGGAGTAATCGGGGTCGCTGTAGAAGTCATCAGCGTATTCTCGGATTGGCGGGTCATGGATTTTCGGCGGCGGCCTGGACCTGACGAGCCAGATGCCCAGGTGATCGAGGATGGCCCGGATCACCGACGGGTCTTCGATGCTGCTGCTGATCCCC
>PNOO01000141.1 GCA_013824905.1 Syntrophus sp. (in: bacteria)
GAGACAGGGAGATCGAGCAGTTCGCCCAGATGCTGATCTACGAATTCTCACAGCTCACCTCCGCCCGGGGAGGGCAGGCCATCTTTACCGATATCCATCTCTACTGGGAAGTTCCCGCTCTTTTTGCCGACCTGCCCGCCATCGGTCCCGGCGGAAAGCCAACCGGCCGGCTCTATCGGGAATACCGGGAAGAATCGCGGCAGTTTGCCCGGGCGCTCATGGCCGTCTATCGGGAGGGAGATGCACAGGGAAAGCCTTTCATCTTCCCCAGGCCGATCGTCCATATCACGGATGAATTCTTCCGGACACCGGGTCATGAGACGTTTCTTGAGGAAGTCTGCGGTGTCGCCAGTGCGAAGGGCAATCCCTGCTTCGTTCTTGATCGGGAGGGGGGTATCTCCTCAGCCCCTTGCGGCTTAATCGATCCTGGAGGAAAGGATATTGCGGGAGTCCCGGAAGAGCCTTGGAGAGGAGGTCCCTCGTCGATACAGAATGTTACCCTGAACCTTCCCCGTCTCGGCTACCGGGCTGAAGGAGACGACCGGAAGTTTTTCACCCTCCTTCACGAGTTGATGACCCTCACCGCAAAGGCCCATGTGCAGAAGCGCGACTTCATCGAGAAACTCCTCGCCCTTGGAGACTCAGGACCTCTGGCCATGCTTGCCTCGCAGAACGCCGGCACCCCTCATCTCCGGATGGACGATGCCCATTATCTCATCGGTATGGCTGGACTCAACGAGCTCGTCCAGGTCCGGAAGGGCCGCCAGTTGCATGAGTCCGACGAGGCCCTGTCTTACGGTCTCGATGTGATCGGGCACATCCGGAAAGAGGCCGACAGACTCTCTGACCTACATGGAATCCGGTTTGTGCTGGAGCAAACCCCCGCGGAGACCACCGCCTACCGTTTCGCCCGTCTCGACCTGAAGCACTTTTCACCCCTTTCGGGCCGTTTCGTCCGGGGCAATCTAATCCGTGGGGAGATCTATTACACGAACTCCACCCACCTCCATCCGGCAGCGCCGGTTGATCCGCTGACCCGGGTGAGGCTGGAGGGGCTTTTCCACCCTTACTTCCACACCGGCGCCGTTACGCATGTGGAACTCGGGGCTGCGGAGCCCCCTGCATCAGCCCTTGCCGGTTTTCTCATCCGGGCGTTCAGGGAGACAAAAAACAATCAGATCGTCTTTTCTCCCGAATTCATCTCTTGCAGCCGTTGCGGGGCCACCTCCCGGGGACTCCTGCAAAAATGTCCGCAGTGCGAGTCGGAAGACGTAGACGGGCTGGCCCGGATCTCTCAGTATGTGAGCAGGGTGTCGGGCTGGAACCGCGGGAAACGGGCTGAGCTCAGCGACAGGAACCGTAACGGAGGGTATTTCCCTGCCTGAGATTCAATTGACGAGATGATGAATTTCAGATAAACAGATATTTCAGCATAAAAAACAATGTTACATCTCCCCGGGTCATATTCCTCGGAGCTTGGTTCATTCCTTGATGTCTTGGATCCCCAGCAGCTTGCTGCGGGGAAGGTCATAATTCGCCGATATTGCCGATATGAAAGAAAGCCGGGTATCATCTAACGATTGTCTCCTGCACGGCAAGACAGCTTCTGGTGAAATGGGCTCAAGCGCATCGACGAAAAGAGAAATCAGTTGCAGGATCACGCGTACTTTGATCATGTATGTCCGGGAGATGAACGGTTCACTCGGGAACCTCCTGGACGGCCTGGAGCTCGACGAAAAATATCTCACCGATATGAACAATTGGGTTTCCCACGAATTTCTTCAAGTCCTCTATGCGCGGATGACAGACATCCTTGGGGATAAAAACCCGGTGTACAAAATGGCCTTGGCATCCAAACGATTTGAATCCATGGGTTTTCTGGATTGGATTGCCCGGTTGTTGGGAACGCCGAAAATAATCTACACTCAGGGCCCCAAGTACAACAAGTTTCTCAAGGCCAACGGAGACGTGTATATCCATGATTCGGGAGATTCCTGGGTGGTTTTGGAGGACCGGTATCATTGCAGCTCTCAGAAAACCCGACACGATTGCGACTACACCCGGGGCATTATTGCCGGCATTCCGACCCTGTTCGATATGCCCCTGGCCCATGTGGAGGAGATTGAATGCCAGGTCGCGCCGGAAGCTTACGGCGAGAGAATCTGGCCCGATAAACCCATATACGGAAGCAGAGGTTGCCTCTACCGGATCCAGTGGGAGCCAAGGGAAAGCCCCCCTCTCTGGAAGCGCATCTTTCAGCGGTACAGTGTCTACCGGAAGGCCATCAACGATCTTCAGGAGACCAACCAGGCCATCCAGGAAAAATATGATGAAGTAAGAAAATTGGCGCTCGAACTGGAGACGGCCAACCGGGAACTCGCCGAATCAAAGCGGCAGTTGGAAAACTATACGGCTGAATTGAAGAGCTCGGAGCTCAGATACAGGCTGCTGGCGGAAAATGTGACCGATACGATCTGGACGATGAGTCTGGTTCCTTTACGTTTCACCTATATCAGCCCTTCGGTTGAGCGAATGCGGGGCTATTCTGTGGAGGAGGCCATGGCAATGGCTCTGGAGGAGACCTTGATACCGGAATCCTTGGAAAGGGTGGCAAAGGCCCTTGAAGAGGAACTTGTCCGGGAGGCCGCCGGAAACGTTGAGCCGAACAGATCGAAGACCATGGAAGTCATGCAATATTGTAAAGATGGATCAATCAGTTGGGTTGAGTTCACCACCACCTTTTTAAGAGACGAGGAAGGCAAAGCCGTGGGCCTCCTGGGAGTGAGCCGTGATATCTCGGATCGGAAACGGGCCGAGCGGCTTGATCAGGCCAAAATCGCAGCGGAGGCTTCCAATGCGGCAAAGAGTGAATTCCTTTCCAATATGAGTCATGAGCTCAGAACGCCGTTGAACCATATCATGGGTTTTACAGAATTGATTTTGGGAAAAAATTTCGGAGACTTAAATGAAACCCAGGAGGAATATCTCACCTACATTGATAAAAGCAGCCAGGATCTGCTCTCTTTGGTGAATCAGATTCTCGATGTATCAAAAATCGAGGCAGGTAAACTCGATTTGAATAAATCTGAAATGAACCTGAAACAATTACTGGAACAGAGCCTCTCAATCATGGATAAAGCCGCAGCGCGGAATATCCATCTTACGGTAAAAATCGATCAGATTCCCGAGACCATCATCGCCGACGAACTCAGAGTGAAGCAGATCGTTTACAACCTTCTGTCCAACGCAGTGAAATTCACCAAAGACGGTGGAAATATCTGTCTGAGCGCCCGCATGATAGTCGGGTCAGAAAGTGGCATCCCATCAGAGACCGAGTCTCTCCGAAACAAACTGGAGATCAGTGTGGCCGATACAGGCATCGGGATTCGGAAAGAGGATGCAGAGAAAATTTTCGACCCCTTTTCCCAGTTGGAAAGTTCCTTGAGCCGAAAGTATCCCGGAACCGGATTGGGCCTGAGCCTTACTCGTCGCTTGGTTGAAATGCACGGCGGCAGGATTTGGGTAGATAGCGACGGTCCGGGAAAGGGATCGTCATTCCGGTTTACCCTGCCGATTGAGTGAAAACAGCCAAAACGTGCTGTAGGTTAAAACGGTTTAGAGGGTCAAGACGGTTGTTTTTCTATCATTTATAAAGGAATATCGCCATGGCAGACAAGACCATCCTGGTAATCGAAGACAACGAAATAAACATGAAGCTCATGAGAGCCGTTCTCAAGACAGGAAATTATCGGATGCTGGAAGCGATGGACGCAGAAACCGGACTGCGCTTGATCCGAGAGCACCATCCGGATCTCATTCTGATGGACATACAGCTCCCGGGTATGGATGGATTGAGTGCAACCAAGATCATCAAGGCAGATCCCGATTTAAAGGATATTCCCATTTTCGCCTTGTCCGGGTTTGCGATGGAAAGTGATAAAGAGAAGGCTGTTGATATCGGGCTTGCCGGTTATATCATCAAGCCATTTTCTGTTAAAGGTTTATTAGAGACGCTTGCCAATTGTTTCAATCCTCATCAGACGGAGACGTGATCGAGCGAATAGAGAGTGTAAACGATCGGTTGTTTTTCATCATCGACAGATTCCGTCAAAAAGGCCGAATCAGGCCGGATAGCCCAACCCACCCACAAGGATAAAAGTTTCCTGTCATTAGGAGCATGTTGCAGCGGCGCCAGCGGTAGTGAAAGGGCCGCGTCATTGTCTGCGCCGGTTCGGGTATCCTCATAAATCGGCGGAATAAATCATGGGTAACCGTTAATTTCGCCTTGAGAATTTTAATCAACCCGCCTCCCTTGACAGGGTCTGGTGTGATTCTTATATTATGGCCGCTTTATGGGGATTTCTTAAAATCAGGGTGTGGAAGAGGAGATGGAAGATTACATCATCAAGATATTCAAGGAGTCGAATCAGAGCAAGGAGAACTTTGTCAACGAGAATCTGACGCGGATTGTGGCGGCGGTCGAGGCGGTGACGACGGCCCTCAAAGCCGGCAACAAGATCCTCCTGTTCGGAAACGGCGGCTCGGCGGCGGACGCCCAGCATCTGGCTGCGGAATTCGTGAATCGGTTTGTGATCGAAAGGCCTCCACTTCCCGCCATTGCATTGACGACCGATACGTCGGTCATTACCAGTATCGGCAATGACTATGATTTTGCAGATATCTTCAGCAAGCAGATCCGGGCCATCGGCCAGAAAGGGGACATCGCTTGGGGGATGAGTACCAGCGGCGCCTCCGTGAATGTGATCAAGGCCCTGGAGGTGGCAAAAAAAATAGGTATGATCACCATCGGACTGACCGGCAGGGACGGAGGGGATGTCGCCCGAATCGTCGATCACTCCCTCAACGTCTCCTCTACCAGCACCCCCCGTATTCAAGAGGTGCATATCACGGTGGGGCATGTCATCTGTGAGATGGTCGATTTCAAGTTGTTTCAGAGGCCGGACAGTAAATTAAGGTAAAGGACCTATGGCGAAGAAGGTGAAAATGGATACGGATGGAATGAATGAAGACCGTCAGGACAAAACAGGAAAAGCAGATTCAACGATGGAGGAAACTGCAAAGGCCTCAGAAGAGGATCTGGAAGTGAAAATGCAGGAAATGGAAAAAAAGGCGGCGGAAAATTACGACAAATACGTGCGCGCCTTAGCCGAACTGGATAATTATAAAAAACGGGCCGTCCGGGAGAAGGCCGACGCGATCAAGTATGGCAATGAAAATCTGCTCAGGGACATCCTGCCGCTCGTCGACAATATGGACCGGGCTATGGAACATGCCTGCAACTCCGATGATTTCGATGCCTTTAAAAAGGGGCTCAAAATGCTTCAGCAGCAACTTCTGGGTTGTCTGCAGAAACACGGTGTGGAACAGATCGAAGCAGTGGGTAAGGATTTCGATCCCCATGTTCACGAGGCGATGGTGCAGGTGGAAAGTAAGGAGCATGAGGAGAGCAAGGTGGTCGGCGAGTTCGAGAGGGGGTATCTCCTGAACGGCAGGCTGCTCCGTCCGTCAAAAGTGTCCGTCTGTCGACGGTTGAACAAGGAAGATCAGCAGAATTGTGAAGAGGCCGGGGAAGAGGCCAAGAATAATTAAGGAGGATGAGTCATCATGGGGAAAATTATTGGGATAGATTTGGGAACGACGAACTCGTGCGTCGCGATTATGGAGGGTGGAGACCCTGTTGTGATTGCGAACCAGGAAGGGAACCGTACAACCCCTTCGATGGTCGCTTTTACGGAAAATGGGGAACGACTGGTGGGTCAGGTCGCCAAACGTCAGGCCGTCACCAACTCGGAGAACACCGTCTATGCGATCAAGCGGCTCATAGGGAGAAAATATAATTCGAAAGAGGTCCAGTATGACCGGACGATCAGTCCATTTAAGATCACGGAGGCTAAAAACGGCGATGCCCAGGTGACCATCCGGGATCGGAACTACAGTCCGGCGGAGATCTCTTCGATGATCCTGACGAAGATGAAGCAAACCGCCGATGATTACCTCGGCGAGAAGATCACCGATGCGGTTATCACCGTACCGGCCTATTTCAACGACTCCCAGCGGCAGGCGACCAAGGACGCCGGGAAGATCGCGGGACTGAACGTGCTAAGGATCATCAACGAACCGACGGCGGCGGCCCTGGCCTACGGCCTGGACAAGAAGAAGGATGAAAAGATCGCCGTCTTCGACCTCGGCGGCGGGACCTTCGATATCTCGATACTTGAACTGGGGGACGGCGTCTTTGAAGTCAAGTCCACGAACGGCGACACCCATCTGGGAGGCGAGGATTTCGACCAGCGGTTAATCGATTACCTGGCCACCGAG
>PNOO01000142.1 GCA_013824905.1 Syntrophus sp. (in: bacteria)
GAGAAGCTCTTCGGGAACAACCCCTGGTGTGTGGCCGTGCCCGCCGGAAAACGGCCTCCGGTAGTCCTGGACATGGCCAACAGCGTGGTGGCAGCCGGAAAGATCCGCATCCTCCAAAAGGAGGGAAGGCCGTCCCCGAAGGGTGGGCTCTCAATGAGAACGGCGAGCCGACCACGGATCCAACAGCGGCCCTCAAAGGGATCCTATTGGCCATCGGCGGCTATAAGGGTTACGGCATCACCTTGATGGTGGACCTCCTGACCGGTGTACTCACGGATTCCAGCTACGGCCCGCGGGTCAAAGGGCTCGATCAGGATGTCGAGCCGGCCGGGACCGCCCACAGCTTCATGGCCATCTCCCTTGACGCCTTTACCGATGTGGCCGCCTTCAAGGCCCGGATGGACTCTTATATCGATGAGATCAAGTCCTCGAAGAAAGCCAGGGGAACCGAGGTGATCTATGTGCCGGGCGAGCCTGAACACCTGCGGGTGCAAGAGAGGATGGAGAAGGGGATTCCGTTGCAGGCGAAAGTAGCGGAAGAACTGCGCTCCCTAGGGAAAGATCTGGGTATCCCGATCGATCTGTGACGGAAAGGGAAAAGCGACCATGAGTGGACGGGATACAGTCCGCATAGGCTCCGGAGCGGGCACTTCGGATGACCGGATGACGCCGGCCCTGGAGCTTGCGGAGCGAGGCGACATAGACTACCTTGTGTTCGAATGCCTGGCGGAACGTACAGTCGCCCGCGAAAATTTTGCACGCACCCAGGATCCGGGCAAAGGCTACTCGCCGTCGTTGCCCGAACGGCTGCGCATGGTGCTTCCCGCTTGTATCGGGAAGGGTATCCGCATCGTCAGCAATATGGGGGCCGCCAATCCGGTTGGAGGCGCCCGTGCAGCGCGTCGGGAAGCCCGGGAATTGGGGTTGGGCGATATACCCGTCGCCGTGGTGCTGGGCGACGACGTGTCGACCATTGTCCGCAGTCGCCCTGAACTCAGGATTCTGGAGAACGGGGAACCGCTGGAATCCATCCTGCCGCGTATCGTTTCGGCCAACGCCTATCTTGGCGCGGACGTGATATGCGAGGCGCTGGCCACCGGTGCACAGATTGTGCTGACGGGGCGCGTGGCGGACCCCTCGTTATTCCTGGCTCCGATGATGCATGAGTTCGGCTGGTCTTATGATGATTTACCGAAAATCGCGCAAGGTACGGCGGCGGGACATCTTCTGGAATGTACCGCCTCCGTTACCGGTGGCTGCTTCGGCTGGCCGGGGAAAAAGGATGTCCCCGACATGGCCCGTATCGGTTATCCTTTTGCCGATGTCAAGCCTGACGGATCCATCAGCATCGGTAAAACTCCCGGTTCCGGCGGCCGCCTGGACGTCATGACCTGCACCGAACAGCAGATCTACGAGATTCATGATCCGACAGCCTACATCACGCCGGATTGCGTGCTCGACATCACCCATATCCGGTTGACGCAGGAGGCAAAGGACCGGGTGCGTGTGGAAGGGGCGATGGCAAGGCCCCGAACCGATACGTACAAAGTCACCGTCGGCTATACGGACGGCTATATAGGCGAAGGTGAAGTGTCCTATGGGGGTATCGACGCCGTCGCGCGCGCGAAATGGGCGGCCGATATCGTTAAGGAGCGGCTGCGGTTGCGCGGTTTTACCTATGAGGATTTCCGGGTGGACCTGATCGGCATTTCCAGCCTGCACGGCGACACGGGTGACCGCCCGGAATCCTACGAGGTACGACTGCGGATGGCCGGCCGCAGCCCGAATCGCCTTGCCGCCCATGCGATCGGATTTGAGGTGCGGGCGATGCATTTGAACGGCCCCGGGGGCGCGGGCGGCGCCTGCGAACCGCGCGTGCGCGATGTCCTGGCTGTGAAGTCGCTGCTGCTTCCCAGGCAGCTTGTGAAAACCCAGGTGGTTGTGGAGGGATCGCTGTGAGTTTGCGAGTCTATGATCTGGCCCATAGTCGTACCGGCGACAAGGGAAATACGGCGAACATTTCGGTTATCTGCTACCAAGAGAAGGACTGGGAGTTCCTGCAACGGGAGCTGACACCCGAACGCGTGATGGAAGCATTCAGGCATATCGCCCGCGGTCCGGTGCGGCGCTATGAGCTGCGGAATCTTAAAGCGTTCAACTTCGTCATCGATAATGCGCTCGGCGGCGGTGTGACCGTCTCGCTTGCGCAGGATATCCATGGGAAGAGTCTGTGCAGCGTCATGCTGGGGATCGAGCTGCCCGATCGCGAGCCGACTGCCGCTCTAAGATAGTAAAGGACAACGTTATCACTGGAGGCCGTCATGACGGCAAGACCTTATATTACATACCCGAAGCCGAACCAACCGGTCGCCGGGACGGAGGTGCCCGGGAGCGTTTTCGTCACTGAGCCGGGGCAGGTCAGTTTCGGCGCCAATGATTTTACGCCCGGCCTGTTTCGAGCTCTCCACGGCCACCATACCTGGGAGCTCATCATTATTGACGGCAGCTCCGCAGGACCCGGCTACACCCAATTCGACGGTCGCTGGTGGCGGGTGGACCCCGGGGCTTCCGTCTTTGTCCCGAAGGGATGCCCCCACGCCTGGTCATCCGGCAATACCCATGGTTTCAGGATGCTTTGGGTCTACGGCGGCTCCCGTGAAGAGGCCGGACGCATCTGGTATGTCAAACCCGAGGAGGCAAGGGGCATCTCCGCGGAGGAAGAGAAGAACGCCTTGGTCTGGACGCCGGAGGCGGCGAGTGCCGTTCCGGCGAAGCAGTAACCCACCGTGAAGGGAGAGAGGATCATCATGAAAATCTATATTCTCGATCATTTTGTTTCGTCCGGCGTTGAGTTTTTAACCCAACATGCGGATGTGGTGCGATGGGACGACCCACGCGTTAAAAACTGGCATGAAGACGCCGATGGCCTTATGGTGCGTGTCACACCGCTCACGGCGGAGGATTTTGCCAAGGCGAAGAAATTGAAAGTCGTTGCGAAGCAGGGTGTCGGCGTCAATCTCATCGATCTGGACGCGGCCAAGGCGTACGGCGTCATCGTCTGCAACACGCCCGGCGTGAACAGCGAGGCGGTGGCCGAACTGGGCCTTGCCCTTGCCCTCGCCGTGACGAGGCGCGTGGCGGAATTCGATCGCCGCATCCGCGCCGGGGAGGTTGTGAAAAGGATACACTTTCTCGGCATCGAACTTTGGGAAAAGACCGTCGGCGTGATCGGAATGGGCAATATCGGCACCCGGATCGCGCGCAAATATCACGGCGCCTTCAATGCGAAGCTCCTTGCCTATGACCCGTTTGTCCCTGCCGGCCATTGGCCGGATATCCCCCATGAGCGCGTTTCGTCTCTGGACGAGCTGCTGCCGCGAGTCGATGTATTGACCATCCACACGCCTTTGACGCCGGAAACAAGGCATCTGATCGGACGCCGTGAACTTTTGATCATGAAAGAAACCGCTGTTTTGGTGAACGTATCGCGCGGCGAGATTGTCGATGAGGAAGCGCTTTATGACGCCCTGAAGTCCGGCCATCTTTTTGGGGCCGGCCTCGACGTATTCAAGAAGGAGCCGCCGACGACCGATAACCCGTTGGTCGGTTTGCCGAATGTGGTAGCCACCCCTCATGCCGGGGGCGGAACCCGCGAGACTCAGTATAACAGTTCGCTGGCCACCGCTCAGCAATTGGTCCATGTCCTGGGCGGCGGTCAACCCATGAACCGCGTCGCATGAGTGGACTACCGGTAGAGTGATCGAGATCCCACAGGGAATTCTCATATGATAAAAAGGAGTATTGATTATGCAGCTCAAAAAGAATCCAGTAAAGCAGGCGATCAGGGACGGACAGACCGTATTTGGAGTGTACATCGGCGTCCCTTCGCCAACGATGGTGGAGTTGGCCGGATATGCCGGGTTTGATTTTGTTCGCATCGACATCTGCCACAGCGCCGTCGATTTGCCGACCATCGCCAATATGATCAGGGCCGCGGAGGCGAGCGGCGTCACGCCTATGGTCAGGTTGGATTACGACCCGCATCTCATCGCGAAAGTCCTGGAGGCAGGCGCCATGGGTCTCTTGATCCCCGATGTATCCACGGTTGAAACGGCAAGGTCCGTGGTTGATGCCGTCCACTTCGCCCCCGTGGGGGAAAGAGGCACATTCGCCGCTGCGAGGATCACCCGGTATGGGGCGATCAGCGGGGGGGAGTATGCAAAATGGTCGAACGAGGAGATCCTGCTCGGTGTTCAAATCGAAAGTAAGGAAGCGGCCGATAACCTGGAGATGACATTGGGCGTGGACGGGATCGATATGATCGGCAGCGGGCGAGGAGATCTGGCGAACGCTCTGGGTCTTACCGGGCAAAAGAATCACCCGTCGGTCCTTGCCCTGGAAGAGAAAATTTTTGATACCGCCAAAAAGCGGGGGAAATACATATCGGTCAACCTCGATCCTACCGCTCCGGATTTTGCCGAAACCGTGGCTTCGTGGAAGAAAAAGGCCCAAGTCATCACCTTGGGACATGATCTCACCCTGCTCAGAAAGCATTTTGGGGATGCGATCGCCACGGCCCGTCGAAGCTAGCAGAGGATCATGTCGGTTGCTTCTTGGGATTGACGCTCAGCATGAGGACGACTGTGAAACAGGAGGCGATCCCGAAGGAGATCCAGGCCACATAGTAAGTCCCCAGTGTGTCGAAGATAAAGCCTGCCAGCGTCGGCCCGATCATCCCGCCGACCGCGGAGACTCCCATCACCAGCCCAAGGAGGCGACCAAAGGCCGCCCGGCCGAAATACTCCCGGAGGATCGTCCCTCTGAGGGTGATCGCCCCTCCGTAGCCGGTCGGGAAAATGATGAGAAACAGGAGCATGACCCACCAGACATCGACAAAGCACAGGGCGAACATTCCCAGGCTCATCAGGCCGAAAGAGATGGCGATGATGTGCCGTTTGTCAAAGAAATCCGAAAGCCAGCCAAGACCGAACCGCCCCACGATGCTCAGAACGGTGACGCCGCCGGCGATCAGACCGGCTGTCGTTCGCGGGATCTGAAGGAGATTCAGATAGGGCATGATGTGGGTAACGACGGCGCCCACCGCCATCATCCGGAGCCCCTCGCTGACTGCGAGAAAGAGGAAGGCCCGTTCCCGCAGGGCCGCCCGGAAGGAGACCTCATCCGTTTCGCCCTTTGCCTCCCCCGGTTCGGCCGGGGCCGGCGGTTCTAATTTTTCGCCGTCCGGGGAGAGGCCGTATTCCTCGGGGGCATCGCGGATGACGAAGGCCAGGGGGATGCCGATCGCCCACATCCCCACGCCCAGAATGACGACCGCCGTCCTCCAACCGAAGTCGTCGATCAACCGGACGATGACGGGAATAAGAAGGCCACTGGCGCCGAAGCCGGAGGTAATGATCCCGAGCGCCAGACCCAGTTTCTTCTTGAACCAGTTGGTGGCGACCCGCATGAAGACAACGGCGGTGCAGCCGCCGCCCCCGAAGGCGATCAGGATGAAGCACCCGTAAAACATCCAGAGCGATTTCGTGAAGCTCAGGAGAATAAATCCAAGACCGATGGTGATCATTCCCCATAAGGCCAGCCGCCGCGAACCATAGCGATCCACGAGAAAACCGACCACGGGGGCGAGGATGCTCATCTCGACGCCCCTCAGGCTCATGGCGAAGGAGACTTCGGTGTAGCTCCAGCCGAACTCTGCGATGAGCGGATCGAAGAAGGCGGTGAAGCCGTAAAAGATGACGGCGCCCGCGTACAGGCCGATAATGAAGCAGGCCAGGACGATCCACCAGCCATAGAAGACTGTAGTTGGCCAGAAACGAGCCCGGCGCGTCTGTTGGTTATTCATCATGGAGGAGATAAAACAGACGGGCGGTCCGTTGTCAAGGCGGAAAGCGAAAGTCTGGAGGAGGATCAGGGGAAATCGTTGGAAAATCTTCTCTTCATGGGCAATACACTTCAATGGGCTTTGACAACCGAGTATAACATCTACAAAGGCGCAACTTTCGATTCTGTGTTGAGGTGAGAATTACCGTTTGAACTCAAGCCTTTGCAAGCTGAAAACCTTTCTCCCGAAATAATCGTAGGCAGGTATCTGCGACAGCATCGTCGTAAAAGATTCCCCTGTTTTTCTCGATCTCATTCAGGGATGCATCAATGCCTAAGCCAGGACGATAGGGCCTGTGTGAAGCCATAGCCTCCACCACGTCCGCAACGGCGAGAATGCGGGCCTCGATGAGAATTTCTTCCCCCTTCAGATTTCTTGGATAGCCAGAGCCATCCATACGTTCATGGTGCTGGTAGACAATTT
>PNOO01000143.1 GCA_013824905.1 Syntrophus sp. (in: bacteria)
AAGACGTTTCCGGGAAGGACCCTCTTGCACATCAACAGGGATCAGCGCGGCAAATACTCTGTATTGGAGGTGGAAAGGTATTGACACCTGCGTCATAGCTTCATCGAATGGAGAAGGGAATAGACAAGTTTCTCCTGCGCTGCGCACGTTCGCAAAAGCTCCGCGATTTCCCCCACGTCAAAATCTGCCGTTTTGCTTTTACAAGCCTTCGCGCAGGCCAGGGCGAACCGGCGCCACATATCGCCCGACTCCGTCATCATCTGCGACGCCTCGCCCAATGACGCAGATCCGAGAAGCCTCCCGGCTTCCTGGAGGAAGGCCGCATACATGAACCGGAAGCCGCCCCCTCCTGTGCCTATCTCTTCCTGCATCCTGACGATATGGCCGAGAAAGAGCCGTGTTTGCCTGATCTCTTCGCGGACATCGAGCCTCTCGATCTTTTTTGCCAGATAATGGATGCCTTTGACGCCGATGAAAGGCAAGGGGGCATGAAGCATCATATGCACCGTTCGCTTGATGGATTTCCGTATCGCCTCCCTCAAATCCACGGAGGGATTGACCCGGACCGGATAGTACATGAAGCCCTTCGGGGCAAGGGTTCCCTTGGCAAAACGGGCGTTCTGGAGATCCTGCGCCTTGATCCGGGTGACATTTTCAAAAACGGGGTCGCTGACGAGAAACTCTTCCCCTTCTCTTCCGTAGACGATGAGATTGTGCGCGTTGAACTGGAAACGCATCTCCGGCGGGAAATAGGGGAGCCAGTATACCGATGTCTGCAGGCCGACGATTTCACCCGCATCGATGAGGTGGGTCAATTCGGCAAGGGCCTTTCCTTGATCTGAATATCGCTTGGTCTTAAATCCGACACCGAGGTTTTTTACCGCCCCCTTGATGATCGATCCGGGGAACATGCGGTACGATATGACAGGCATGTTGGTGATCCGGATAAAGGGAATATAGGCGAAGGTGAGACCGCCTGTGATGCCGAACACCATGGGTTCCGACAGATCGAGACCCTGGCGTCTCAGTAGCGCGGTCACCACACCGCTTTCGCAATGGGCGTATTGCCTGTGTTCCAATGGCTGCAAATCCGCCATTTACTCCTCCTTGGGGAAATTCTTTAGGGCATCAACGGAGACCCCGAATATACGGGCATATTCTGTTAATATCTTATCGCCTAGTTTTTTAAAGACGCCGGGTTTGAAATGCCGCTTGACCTGCCAGCGATAAAGACCCATCACCTGGGCAAGGGTCAGAGGGTCCATCCATTTTTTGTACATGAAGTATTCTATCGGCGAGGTTTCGTTATTTCTTATGCGTGAGGCGGCCTGCCTGGCCTTTTCCTCGAAGTCATCGATGATCTGGTGAAGGACGATCTCTTCGGCTTCCCAACCGCTCGTGGTGGCCCGGGTGTAATTGCCCTGATCGTCAACGGCATACAGGGCCTTCTTCACTCCCTGCAGCGTCTTTATCTCATCTTGGGGAACGTCGGATATCTTCATAGTCTTATCTTCATTATCATTGACACAAGTGCCCATATCTGATAGCAAACTACAGCAATGTCTCTGTAACATAAATACACCGTATTTCAAGGCCAATCTCATCATGAAAATTCTTCTGATCAATCCCCCCGATTCCGGAAGGAGCATCCCGGAAGAGGAATATGGAGTCACATCCATCAAACAGATATTCAGGGGAGAACCCTTCGGTCTGGAGGTCATTGCCGGGGCCTTGGCAGGACATGATGTGACGATCCTCGATATGAAATGTGAGAAAGAAGATGCCTTATGGCGGTCGGTCTCGGATTTTCGTCCCCAGGTGATCGGCCTTACTGCCGTCACTTGCGAGGCGAATACGGTGTTGAGATATGCCCGGAAAATCAGGGAAGCGAGTGACTCCGTCATCGTGGTCGGGGGAAATCACGCCACGTGCGATCCCTCCTATTTCAACCGAAGCGAGATTGACTACATCGTCATCGGTGTCGGAAAGAAGAGCTTCAGCGAACTGATCAGCCACATTCAAAAGGGGGATCGTGGTGTGGAGATCCCCGGCATTGCAAAAACCTCAGCCGGCTCTTCCTTTTCTTACCTGCCGAGGAACTACGGTGTGGATGATCTGATGGATCATTGCCCGCCCCGCTATGACCTTGTGGAGGGGTACAGGGAGCACTACGTTTTGGAAAAACTGGGAATGAAGATGGGGTTCGTGATGACCGCCTACGGTTGTACTCACGCTTGCTCTTTCTGCACGATACCGGGGACAACGGGAGGGAAATACCTTCTCCACTCGCCGGATTCCGTCATCAGAGATATCGGTCTTCTGGGCGATGTCCCTTTTATCAGGATGGTGGATGCCAACACGTTCGGCAATCCTGCTGCGTCAAGGGATCTCTGTCGGAAGATCAAAAACCTGGGCATCCGGAAGCGGTTTATCGCCGATGTCCGGGCGGACACGGTTGTCCGACACTATGATCTGCTCAAGGAGTGGAAGGAAGCGGGTCTTCATGCGGTGGTGGTCGGATTTGAGGACATTCAAGACGGAAGGATAGAGGGGTATAACAAGATGTATAAGGCGGATATTATTCCCCGATCCATCGAGCTTCTCCATGAGTTGAACATGCTCATTGTGGGCGATTTCATCGTTCCTCCCGATTATACCATGCAGGAATTTGCCGATCTGGAACAGTTCATTGTGCGAAACGGGATTCAGGTGCCCGTTCTGTCCGTATTGACACCGATTCCTGGGACCCCCCTTTACGAGAGAATGAAGGAGAGGATTGTCATTCGGGATTTGGACTTTTACACATTCACCAATGCGGTGGTTCCCACAGCCCTTCCTGAAAAGGCATTTTATGAGACTTTTTCGGAGCTGGTAAAGCGGCTTCATGAAAGAGCCCCACGGCAGACATAAAGGATGAGTAATGACTGTTTATATCAATGACATTTCAGCGTTTTTGCCCAATGACCCCGTCGACAACGACCATATGCAGGACATTATCGGCAGGATCCATAACCTCCCGTCCAGGATCAAAAACAGGGTCCTCGATAACAATAAGATCGAGAAGCGTCACTATGCCCTCGATCCGGAGACGGGTCAGTTGACTCACACGAATGCACAGTTGACGGCGGAGGCCGTGAGAAGATTGAAACCTTATACGGGTTATACGATAGATGATATTCAGTGTCTGTGCTGCGGCACGACAACACCGGATCTCATTGCTCCCGGACACGGTCTGATGGTCCATGGCGAACTGGCTTCTCCCCCCTGTGAAGTCATTTCCACCGCGGGGATCTGCCTTTGCGGCATTGCCGCCCTCAAATACGGCTTCATGAATGTGGCCATGGGCTTCAGCGACAATGCCGTTGCGACGGGATCCGAACTGGCATCCTCGCTCATCAGGTCAAAGTTCTTTGAGCATCTGCAGAGTGAGAGGGATGTGAAGAGGAATCCCATTTTGGCTTTTGAATCGGAATTCCTTCGCTGGATGCTGTCCGACGCCGCCGGGGCGGTATTCCTATCGTCGAAAAAAAACCCGGATCGCTTATCGCTCAGAGTGGATTGGATCGACCACGTCTCGTATGCCGGTCAGTATGAAGTTTGCATGTATATGGGAGGTGTAAAACACGAAGATGGTTCGGTTACAGGATGGCGCCAGCTTGACTCTCCCAAGGAAGCTCTCGATCAGAACTATTTTGCCCTGAAGCAGGATACGGGTATTTTGAACGAGGAAATCATCAAAGTTGCTGTGGATTTAGCCCTTGTGAGGACCATCAAGAAGAGAAACCTGAAGGCCGATGAGGTGGATTGGTTTCTACCCCACTATTCCTCGGATTTCTTTAGGGAGAAGGTTTCCCAGGCAATGGAGAAAATAGGATTCGCCATTCCTTATGAGAAGTGGTTTACGAACTTGGCCTATAAGGGGAATACCGGATCGGCCTCCATCTATGTCATTTTGGAGGAACTGTTTCATTCGGGAAAGCTCAAGGAGGGAGACAGGCTTCTCTGCTTTGTTCCCGAAAGCGGCCGTTTCTCGATGGCTTATATCCTCATGACTGTTGTATAAGAGTGAGAAAAGGAAGATCCATGTCATTTGCCATTAAAATCTATGATAAGCCAAATTCAGGGGCGCTGCGGGATATCGGCCGCCAGGCCCATCTGGATTATCTGAGGAAGTTCGAGGCCCAGACGTTATTTGCCGGTCCGTTTTTGACCGATGACGGTTCAACAGAGCTTGGCAGTCTCCGCATCCTGAATCTTCCCGACCGCACGGCGGCGGAACATAACGTCGCTGAAGAACCCTATATCCGCGTAGGAGCCCAGGAAGTTTGGACCATCCACCGCTGGTCACCCTCTGTGCCTTATACTTTCAGGGATTGCCCGCGCAAGGAAGGTCATATCCAATTTCTGATCCAGGCCATGGACAAATTGAACCAAGAGGAGTTGCGCAGGACCTTACAAAAGGAACAGCAGGCATACGAGGAAAGTCATCCGGATCTTTATATCACCCGGGGGGTGGTTGTTACGGACAATGGTGATAAAGAGATCGGAAGCCTGATGATCATTGACGTTCCGGATCTGAAAACGGCAAGGGCCTTTTGGGAAAAGGACCCTTTTAGTCGTAGCGGGTTGTATGAAGGCGTGGAATTCTATCGCTGGCGGTTTGGCCGTGCTTTTGATATCGATTGAAAGGGATGCACAAATCCGCACCCATCGGTCCTAAGCCCTATCATTATTTTCCTTGAAGGGAATCGGATGGCAGCAACTCAACGGTATCAAGTGCCTACGGGTACATTCATCATTTGCGAGCATGAGCCATTGCTGTTGCAGGCCTATCTGGGGACCTGCGTGGGGCTGGCTCTATACTGCAAAACCACAGGGATCGGCGGTATGATTCATCTGCTGTTACCGGAACCCGTCTCACACACTTCCTTCAACCCGCCGGAAAAATACGCTTCAACCGGGGTCCCTCTTTTCATTGAATCCTTGCTGGCCAAAGGCGCCCAAAGAGAAACCTTGGTCGCCAGTCTGGCCGGCGGCGCTTTGGTGGGACCGATCAGTGAGCAGGATCTTGGTCTGGATATCGGGGGACGAACGGCGGATACCGTCCGCGCCATATTGACCGCCAAGGGTATCGAATTGGTCCAATCCGAAACCGGCGGCTTTTTCACCTGTTGCCTTAGTCTGAACACGGCTACCGGCAAATGCACCATCGAACCGGCCGGTCATCATAATGTAATGGAACAGGTGAATATTAAAACTCCAAGTGCAGGGGATATCAAATCGGCCGTGGATCATATGCAACCCGTACCTCAGGTCGCCTTGAAATGCATGCGCCTGATCAATCAGGGGAAGTATGCGATTGAGCAACTCGCCGAAGAGGTCAGCAAGGATCAGGTGATTACCGCCCGAATGCTCGGCTTGGCCAATTCAGCCATGTTCGCCAAAAGAAGTCCTGTTGAATCCCTGGAGCATGCCTTGATCTATTTGGGTCAGGATCAACTGGTGAAACTGATCCTTACGGCAGCGGTTCAAAGCTATTTCGATCAGTCGACTATGGGCTACTCTTTATGCAAGGGCGGGCTCTATCATCACGCAGTGGGCTGTGCGCAGGTGGCGGAAGCCCTGGCCGCCAAAACCCGAAAAGTGGACCGCCGTATTGCCTATACGGCCGGTCTGCTTCACGATATCGGCAAAGTGGTCCTGGACCAATATGTGGCGCCGGCCTATCCTCTATTCTACCGGCAGGCCATGGAAAAAAATGAAAACGTCATCGCCACCGAAAAGCGCCTGCTGGGCATAGACCATACGGAAGTCGGCCACCTGCTGGCCAAGCAATGGTTGTTCCCTGAATCTCTGGTTCACGTGATCCGCCACCATCACCAGCCGGGCAAAAAGAGCGAACATAAACCCCTGGCCGTCATCGTCTATATGGCCGACCTGTTGCTGTCGAGATTTCATATTGGATTTGAACTGGAACGGTTGGACACCCGTGCGCTGTCGGATCTATTGGGCTATATCGATCTGACCGTCGATCATTTCGGCGATTTGGTGGACCTGATTCCCGACACCGTATTTCGGTCCATCGCAGAGACTCCATCAGCCGAGTTTTGAGAAAGACTGGGCGCTGACAACATCATGAACGGTCCGCATTACAACCGCACAACTTTCAGGTTTTCCTTGTTCAGTTTGCCCAGCGCGTTACGGCTGTCAAAGATGAACTGGGCTTTATCAAGAATAGATATGTAGTCATAAGATTTGTGGTCGGTGATGATGACCACCGCATCGGCCTCGGCTACTTTCTTCATCAGGTCGCCTTCA
>PNOO01000144.1 GCA_013824905.1 Syntrophus sp. (in: bacteria)
GGAGCGGCGGCAGTTCATCGAGGAGGCCGCCGGTATCTCCAAGTACAAAAGCAGAAAAGAGTCGGCCACCCGGAAGATGGAAGCGACCCAGCAGAATCTGCTTCGCCTCAATGACATCATCCGTGAGGTCAAGTCCCAGCTGGGAGCTATCTCACGGCAAGCGAAAAAGGCGGAACAGTACAAAGCCCTGAAGAAAGAGGTGAAAGAGTCTGAACTGACCGTCGCCCTCCAGACCTATGCCGACCTCACCGAACGCCGGAAATCGCGGGAGGGGGCAAAAAATTCACTCACGAACGAAGAGCTGAGTGTCCGGACGCGCATGAAGGGTCTCGAAGCCGACCTGGAGGCGTTGAAAGCGGAAGTCCTCGAACAAGAAAACCTCATTTCGGTCCACCAGGAAAAGCTCTACGAGACGAAAAATTCCATCAACATCAAGGAGCAAGGGATCGAATTCTCCCGGCGGAAGGTCGCCGATCTCACTGCCAGAAGACAGAAGGACCTCGAAGAAGGCGATGCCCTGAAGCGAAGGGAGGGAGAAACCGGGGACGAGATCGCCGCCCTCAAAACCGCCGCGGCGGATGCGGAGGAAACGATAGCCGGCCTCCGGAAGAGCGTCGCCGAAAGCGGGCAGACCCTGGACGAGTTCCGGAGGATGGATCGGGCCTGCCGGGAAGAGCAGGAAGAAAAGAAGGTCCAGTACATCGATGTCGTAACCGAAAAGGCCAAGCTTAAAAACACGGTGGCAAGCCTCGCCCGGATGATCGAAGACTTTGGAAGACGCGAAGCGCATGAGAACCGGGAGATCGAGGAAAACAGGAAGAGGTCGGCGGAACTCGGTCGCACCCTGGAGAAGCTCCGCTCCGGGCTGGCCGCTGAGGAGGAAAGTTTTGCCGAGCTCGGCGGGAAAAGAGAAGAGATCACCGACGAGCTGGAAAGGGCCCGGGGTGAGCTTGCGGAAACCGACGAGAAAATCGCCGCGCTCCGTGAGGAGAGCAGCCGAAAGTCATCGCGTCTCGCCTCCCTGAAGGAATTCGATGACAGTTACGCCTGGTGCAACGAAGGCATTAAATCCCTCATGACCGGCGACAAGGGGACAGGCCGCCAGGACCTCTCCCGCGATCTGTTCCTGGGGCTCGTCGCCGACCATATCCGGGTGCCCCGAGAGTATGAAACCGCCGTCGAAGCGGTCCTCGGCGAGAAGCTCCAGTATGTCGTGGTGAAAAACCAGACGGACGGGATCCGGGCGATCGATTATCTGAAGAGCTCCTCCCTCGGCAGGGGGAGTTTCGTTCCCCTTGAGGTCCGGCCCCACACCTCCGCCGGATCCGCATTCGAACACCTCAGGGAAGCGGTGCCGCTGATCGAGCGGATCACCGTCCAGGAGAACTACCAGGCGATCGTCAATGAACTCCTGGGCGACGTCCTACTCATCCCAAGCCTCGTAAACGGCATCTCCCTCTGGCAGCAGAACGGCTTCCGCGGAACCTTCGTCACACCGGAGGGGGACATCATCAGTCCGAGCGGTGTCCTGACGGGCGGCAGCGGCAGCGGCGGGGAAAAGAATCTCCTGCGGAACCGGCGTGAAATCAGTGAACTCTCAGAAGAGGTCGCATCACTGACAGCCGAACTTTTGGAGGAACAGAACAGCCGGAAACAAACCGCCTCCCTGATCGCCCAGTGGGACGAGGAGCTCCTCCGGCTCCGCTCCCAACTCCACCTTACCGAACTCCGGACCAGCGGTCTCAAGAAAGACCTGGAGCGATACGAAGGGGAACTTCGTCAGGTTGAAGATCGTCTTAAGATCCTCGTTTTCAACAGGGAGAATATCCGATCGGAGGCGGCCGAAGCGAGGGAGAGAACCACGAAGCATGAGGCAGAGATAAAGACCCTGGAGGGTCGCGAGGAGACGCTCAACAGAGAAATAACCATCATCCGGGAGAAATGGGATGGGCTTCGGACCGACCTGGAGCAGCAGGAGAAAATCCTCACGGAGCAGAAAATCCGGCTGGCCTCCCTGGAAGAAAAGCGCGAGGCCGATCTGAAGACCCTGACACGCCTGGAAACCTCCCTCACCGACCACTCCCGCGAGATCGAGGCCAAAACCAGGGATGCGGAAGCCTGCGACCGGGAGGCAAAGACACTAGCCACCGAGATCGCTTCCGAGGAGGAGGCCCTTAAGAGGCTCTACGCCGAGTACCAGGCTCTGGAGTCAGCCCTCTCCGGAAAGAGGAACTCCCATTCGGAGAAGGAGACCCTTCTCAGGGAAGGGGAAGCGGAGATCCGCGACGTCA
The DNA here is from genome assembly GCA_013824905.1 of Syntrophus sp. (in: bacteria). Lineage (GTDB taxonomy): Bacteria > Desulfobacterota > Syntrophia > Syntrophales > UBA5619 > JAKAFS01. The sequence continues at coordinate 2,292 of PNOO01000144.1, forward strand.
AGAAGACCCTGGACAGGCTGATCCATGAAGGAAACGAGCTGGAAGTGGCCTTTCGGGAATGCGCGATGCAGATGGAAAACCTCCGGCAGAATATCCAGGAAAAGTACACAATCGACCTCGCCCAGCTCATCACCGGATTCCAGCCGCTTGAACCCGAAGCGATCGAGGAACTCGGTGCAAAGCTGGAAAAAGACCGCCAGGCCATCGATAACTTCGGCGAGGTCAACCTCCTGGCCCTGAACGAGCACGAGGAACTCAATACCCGCTACGAGTTCCTCACCGCCCAGGTCGCCGATCTCAACACCTCGCTTTCGACCCTTCAGACGACGATCACCCGAATCAACGCCATCTCACGGAAACGGTTTGCGGAGACCTTCGCAGGAGTCAACAAGTGCTTCCAGGAGATCTTCACCCGTCTCTTCCCCGGCGGCCGCGCGGAACTCCGCTTGACCGACGAGAACGACCTCCTCGAGACAGGCGTCGACATCGACATCAGGATCCCCGGGAAGCGGACCCAGAGTGTCACCCTCCTGTCCGGCGGCGAGAAATCCATGTCGGCGATTGCGCTGATCTTCTCCATCCTCCTCTACCGTCCCGTCCCTTTCCTCCTCCTGGATGAAGTCGACGCAGCGCTCGACGACGCGAACATCTTGCTCTTCAACCGTCTCGTCAAGGAGACCGTCTGCCACTCCCAGATCCTGGTGATCACGCACAACAAAAAGACGATGGAAATCGCCGACAGCCTCTACGGCGTCACGATGCAAAAACAGGGGGTCTCCTCGCTGGTCTCCGTCAACCTCAGCTGACACCCTTGCCTCCGATGCTTTTCTTGCAAAACCGCCCTTGCTTTTTTCCGGAACATCGTCTTTACATCGGCATGCAAAAATGGTTATAAGGATTCGCGCACCGGCGCCTCTTTTCCACATCCCTAGAGGAAGAAGCGCGGAGGGAAAATACACTAGCAGGGACGGATTCATGGATCAGGATGACAAAAGGGGATTCCTCGACCGGTTGAAATCGGGGCTCGCCAAGACCAGGAAGCTCCTCCTTACGGACGTCGACGACATCATTTTGGGAAGCAAGGAGATCGATCAGGCGCTCTTCGATGAATTGGAAGAGGCCCTGATCATGGCCGATGTGGGACCGGTCTTCACCGGAGAACTCATCTCGTCGCTGAAAGACAGGGTCCGGCGGAAGGAACTCGGCAGCCCGGAGATCCTCAGAAGGGTCCTTAGGGAGACGATGCGGGAAATTCTCCTCAGGAACGAGGCCCCTTTCCGAATTCCGCCCGGTGAGATCCATACGATAATGATCGTCGGGGTGAATGGTACGGGAAAGACGACGACGATCGCAAAACTGGCCCATCAATTGAAGGCAGAGGGGCATGCGGTGACGCTTGTCGCCGCCGATACGTTTCGCGCAGCGGCCATCGAGCAGCTCGAGGCGTGGGCGAAGCGGGTGAAGGTCCCGCTGATCCGCCAGGCGTCGAACGCCGACCCCGCCGCTGTTGTCTTTGACGCCATCCGCACAGTAAAGGCCGGCCGGAAAGGGGTTGTCATCATCGACACTGCCGGGCGACTCCACACAAAGGTCAACCTGATGGAGGAACTCAAGAAGATGAGACGGATCATGGGGCGGGAACTCCCCGGCGCGCCGCATGAAGTCCTCCTCGTCCTGGATGCGACCACCGGTCAGAATGCCATCGCCCAGGCGCGGATGTTCAAGGACGAGATCGGCGTCACAGGCCTCATCCTGACGAAGCTGGACGGGACCGCGAAAGGGGGCGTGGTCGTCCGAATCGCCAAGGAATTGAACATTCCGCTCCGCTACATCGGGGTGGGCGAGCAGTTGGAAGATCTCAGGCCCTTCCGGGCCGAGGAGTTCGTAGAGGCCCTCTTCGCGCAGAACGACCGCTGAAATGAACCGGCGCTTTACCGGGAGGCGGATCGGATGTGGACAAGGGATCACCGGATGAGACCGAGGGGCGTCCCCCGCGGCGTGCGAAGGATGACGCCAGGATGAAGGATTCTCTCCGGGCAAAGCGGGCTTCGGAGAAAATGACGCTATAAGATCAAAGAGGGATTTTACTTTGACGGGCAGGATACTGACCATCGGCGATATTCACGGTTGCAACAGTCTTCTAAAGCGGCTCCTTGACCGAATCAGAATCGATCCGCTCGCCGACACCCTCATCTTCATCGGCGATTACCTCGACCGCGGCCCCGAAGTCCGGGAGGTCATCGACACCCTCCTCGACCTGAAAGAGACCTGCACGAATCTGATCTGTCTTAAGGGAAACCACGAGTCGATGTTCCTCAATTACTATCTGGAGGGGCGGGACGAGGAGCTCTATATGATCAATGGAGGCCAAAGCACCCTTGATTCCTACGGCATCTCCCTCGACGAAGCCAGGAAAGGGAAAGGCTTTCCGGAAAATCACCTCCGCTTCCTCACCTCCTTGCCCCTCTGTCATGAAACCGACGAGTACTGTTTTGTCCACGCGGGGCTCAGGCCGGGTATCGCCCTCGCCGATCAGTCGTCGGAGGATCTGCTCTGGATCCGTCGCGAGTTCATCGACACAGGCTGGGATTTCGGCCGGACCGTCGTCTTCGGCCACACCCCCCTCTCCAAACCTCTCCTCGAAAAGGACAAGATTGGCATCGACACGGGGGCGGTCTACGGCGGGCGCCTTACCTGCATCGAACTCCCTGCCCGGAGGATCACCCAGGTTTGAGGACCGGGCCTCCCTGCTCCCGACCCGTGCGCCGCCAGTGATGATTTTTTTAAAACCTCATTTGGTCGTAACGGCCCATACGCCGTTCCAACCTTCCGGCGGCTGCTCGATCAGTGAACGGCATTTCCCGGCGTAGGCAAGGGCGGCGCGGTCCCGGTCCCCAAGAACGGCGAAAATCGTCCGGGCTTTGTCGAACCGGCCTTGATAAAATTCCCCCAGCCCTTCGGCGAAGATCCTGAGATCTTCTTTGCGGGAGGCGTACTCGGCGGGAGACATCGGTTCATAGATCGTCACAGGTTCCCTGCGCCCTACGACGGAAACCCGGGAGAGTTCGCGAACGGGAAAGGTCCCGGCGAGGAGTTCCAGCGTCGCCTTTGATATGATGGTATAGGTCCCGAACTGCTTGTTGATCCCCTCCAGGCGGGAGGCCAGATTGACGGCGTCGCCGAGCATCGTGTAATCGAAACGGGTATGGGAACCCATGTTTCCGACCACCGCCGGTCCGCTGTTGATCCCGATGCGCATGCGAAGATCCTTGCCGATACGCTCTCGGAAAGCGGGCCTCATCCCGGCCAGTTTCTCCTGGCAGCGCAGGGCCGCCCGGACGCAACGCTCGGCGTGGTCGGTCTGCTGCAGCGGGGCGTTCCAGAAGGCGATGATGGCGTCTCCTTCATACTTGTCGACGGTCCCCCCCTCTTCATGGATGATGTCGGTCATCGCCGACAGATAGTCATTGAGCAGGGCGGTCAACGCCTCCGGCTCCAGCCCTTCGGAGATGCCCGTAAATCCCTCAAGATCCGAAAAAAAGATGGAGAGCTGGCGTCTCTCGCCGCCGAGTTTCAGGCGCTCCGGATATCGGATGAGCTCTTCGATGACCGCCGGGCTCAGGTATTGTTGAAATGCATTTTTGATGAAGTGTTTCTGCCTTCCTTCGGTCGTATAGTAAATCACGCCGGCGCTGAACAGCGTGACGGCAACGCCGGCCTCCTGGACGACCAGCGGGAGCCAGAATCCCGCCCGGTAGGCGGCTGCGGCCAAGAGGGCGGGCAGCAGAAGGAAGAAACCATACGCGAGCAGGCTCTGGAAGATGCCGGAGACACGCGCGGTCCCGATCCCGGCGAAAAGGGTCAAAAGGAGGGTCACTGCCAGGAGAAGCGCGTTCGGCGCCGGCCGGATGAAATCGTCGGAAAGGAGGTTGTCCAGCGCCGTTGCATAAATTTCAACGCCCGGATAGATTCCGGAAACGGGTGTCGGACGCAGATCGAACAGACCCGGCGC
>PNOO01000145.1 GCA_013824905.1 Syntrophus sp. (in: bacteria)
TATTTATGGTGCCTGGGGCGGGAATCGAACCCGCACAGCCTCAAGGACCGAGGGATTTTAAGTCCCTTGCGTCTACCAATTCCGCCACCCAGGCACTGCAATCATAGTGTGGGAATCTATATGCTTTCCGACAAACGGTGTCAAGGTATTCGTTCCTATACCTTGTCCGTCTCGATTTTCTTAAAATACGTTTACGGCAGTTTGCATTTCTTCCCGTGGTTTGGCCCAGACATTCATACTCGATCTTTACTGGAAATTTGCGCTGATATGTGCGAACTTTAGGCACTAACCACGGGAGATTTTTCTTTGGGCTGGCCAGACCAAAAACTCGATATCCTGATCACCGGCGGAACCCTCCTTACCATGGCGGCGCCTGCAGATATCATCGAGGAGCCAGTGATCGGTATCCGGGACGGAAAGATCCTTTTTGTAGAAAGCAATGATCTTCCTTCAGGATATTCCCCAGAGGCACATGAGGTCATTGATGCCTCTGGCTGTCTCGTCCTGCCGGGTCTGGTGAATACCCACACCCATCTCCCGATGATTCTTTTTCGGGGTCTTGCCGATGACCTTCCCCTGATGATCTGGCTCAATGATCATATCTTTCCCGCCGAGGAACGATTCATCAACCGGGATACTGTTTATACCGCCTCTCTGCTGGCCATCGCCGAGATGATCCTCTCCGGAACGACGACTTTCTGCGACGGTTATTTCTTCGAAAGCAGTGTAGCGCGGGCGGCCATCGCATCAGGGATAAGGGGCGTCGTCTCACAAGGGTTTATCGATTTTCCATCGGCTAATAAACCCGATTTATCCGGACATACCGCCGCTGCGGAAAATTTCATGCAAAAATGGCATAAACGGTCACCGCTCCTCACTCCGGCACTTATCTGCCATTCCTCCTACATCTGTTCGCCGGATACCCTCAGGGCGATCAAGGCGGTCGCCCGGGGCCATGAGTCGCTCTTTCTCATCCACCTGGCGGAAACCCGCGAGGAAGTTGCCCTGCTCAGAGAGCGCTATGGGAAAAAACCGGTCCATCACCTGCTCGACTTGGATCTACTGGACAAAGCCACGGTTGCCGCCCACTGTATCTGGCTGGAAGAGGACGAACTCGACCTTTTGGCTCAATCCGGCGTCAAGGTGGCACACAACCCGGAAAGCAATATGAAACTCGGCGCCGGTGTCGCCCGCGTACCGGAGATGTTGCGCCTGGGTATCGAAGTAGGGCTGGGAACGGACGGTTGCGCCAGCAATAACAATCTCGATCTCTTCGGAGAGATGGGAATGTGTGCTAAACTCCACAAGGTTTTCTCGTCCGATCCCACTGTTATGAAGGCGGAGAAGGTTGTAGAGATGGCTACGCTCGGAGGGGCGCGGGTCCTGGGGATGGCTGACCGGATCGGTTCCATCTCCCCGGGTAAATGCGCGGATATCATTCTTGTGAATATGAATAAGCCGCATTTGACCCCTTTATACCACCCTTTCTCACACCTGGTCTATGCCGCCTCAGGAGCCGATGTGTTAACGAGTATCATCGGTGGGCAGGTCGTCATGCGGAATCGTCGCCTGCTGACTATCGATCTGAACGAGGTTATGGATGGAGTTAGAAAAATCGGCGCGGCGATTTCGTCGTGGAATAGGTCATCGACGGCCTGAGCCTGGGTATTGATCACCCATGGATTCCATTTTTTACTACCGGGGCTTTGTCAGGACAAATATTTCCGTTATATGAATGAATATCTTGGAGGCTGGATGGCAAGAACTGTTGATATCCTGATTACTGGCGGTACTGTCGTTACACTGGATGAACAAGACACGAAATTTGTCCCGGGCGCCTTGGCCGTTGACGGCGATACGATTATCGCCTTGGGAAAGAATGAAGAGATTTGCGCCGCATTTCAGGGCAGAGAGACGATCAATGTACCGGGTTCGATCATCATGCCCGGGCTCGTCAACTCCCACACCCACGCTGCCATGACCTGCTTCCGGGGGATTGCCGATGACATGGAACTGATGGACTGGCTTAACCGCTACATCTTTCCCGCCGAGGCCCGAAATGTGAATCCGGAGCTGGCCTACTGGGGAAGCATGCTCGCCTGCGCAGAGATGATCAAATCGGGTACGACGACTTTTTCAGATATGTACATCTTCGAGCAGGAGACTGCCAAAGCGGCGAAACAGGCAGGGATGCGCTGCCTCATCGGCGAAGTCCTCTTCGACTTCCCCTCCCCCAACTTCAAAACGCCTGAGGAAGGTCTTGTCTATACGGAAAACCTCATTCAGACATGGGCCGATGACCCCCTCGTCAACATAATGGTGGAGCCCCATGCACTCTACACCTGTTCTCCGGATCTCCTGAAAGCGTCGAAAGCCCTGGCGGACCGTTATCAGGTCCCTCTGGCAACTCACCTCTTGGAAAACAAGGCAGAAGCGAAACAGCTGGAGGGAAAATTTGGCAAACGGGCGACGCAATTCCTGATGGAAGGCGGGTTTCTAGATGAACGATTCATCGCCTTTCACGGCGTCTTGATGGACGAAGAGGATATCCGTATCTTTGCCGACCACGGTTCCAGGGTCGTCCATAACCCGGAGAGCAACATGAAACTGGCCTCCGGCGTGGCTCCCGTTTCTGCTATGCGGAATGGGGGAATCGTGGTTGGTCTTGGGACGGACGGATGCGCCAGTAACAACAATCTCGACATGTTTCAGGAGATGGATACGACCGCCAAGCTGGGAAAATCGGCCCTTCTCGATCCGACGGTCATATCGGCCCGGACGGTCCTCAGGATGGCAACCTGTGACGGGGCAAAGGTTCTTGGGCTGGATGGGCTGGTCGGGACTCTTGAAGCGGGGAAAAAGGCGGATATCTGCATCATCGACATGGACAAGCCGCACCTGACGCCCATGTACGACGAATATTCCCACCTCGTCTATACCGTCGGAGGCGCTGATGTGGAGACGGTCCTCATCAACGGTAAACTCGTTATGAAGAACCGGCGGCTTCTGACCATTGACGAGGAGGAAGCGATGCGGCGTGTCCGCGCTATCGCCCAGCGTGTGAAGAAGAGTCTCAGAAACGGATTCTGACGGTTTAAAGTAGAGGCTTCCCGTTATTCAGCTTTTCATAGATCCTGATATATTCGGCGACCATGTGGCCCAAGCTATACCGTTCACGGGCTTCCCGCATGATTCTCCGTATCTGTTTTTCCCGGATCTCCGGCGACAGACGGTGAAAGGTCACACTTTTCGCCAGGGCATACCAGAGACCGCCTGAATCATAATCGCGAAACAGGAAACCGTTCCCGATATCCTGGGGCGAACCATCTTCTTTGAGCCTCAGTTCGCGGATCTTATCGTGGTATCCCCCTGTATCACGGTTCGTGGCAGTCGCCCCGAAAATATTCCCCACTTGGTCGATTTGACCGCAGGGTTCATAGAGGGATGCGCCGAAAACATCGCAGGCGGCGGCATACCCCAAAAGAGAAAGCTCCTCGTTAAAGGGTTGATAGGCGATCCGCCCGCCGGAATGATAGGCGATCCCGCCGAAAAGGTCCGCATGCGTCCGGTCATTGCCGATCCCGTCCGCCACTATAGCGATCTGGACATCGGGGTGCTGATCGACGAAAGCCTTGATGATCTGTTCGAGGAGTTCGACCCCTTTCTGAAAGGGATCGAGACGGGAAGGCCAGAAATAGAGCAGGGCGTCCGAGTTCACGTTGAGGCCGGTCCTCTTCTGGAATTCGACGAGATTCTCGCGCTTCGCCTCGATGACCGGATCGTCAGGCCCGTACATACAGATCAAGGCCTCGCACCGCTCCGGATATATTCGAGCAGAGGGGGCGTTGATGATCGCCCGGGCCGCATCATGGTAATATTTCTCCTTCACTTCTTGACGGACGCTGGACGGAACAAGATCCTTGTCCAGGAAGTAATCCTCTACGACCTCCTGGAGAAACCGCTCGCCGACAAAGTTGATCATCGTAGCGTTTTTTATCGCCGTCGCCTGGCAGTCGATACAGGTTCTCCCCTCGTGCTCGGTAAGAAAGAGACGGTCGGCGATGCTCTTCAGGCCGATCCCTCCCAAATGATCCAGGGGAAGGTAGGCCGTGAAAACGTTGTGCACCGTGTGGAGGACGGGCAATCCGGTTGCCGCGGCGTAAGCGGTGATCGCCCCTCCCGCCATCCAGTCATGGCTGTGGATGATCAACCTTCCCTCGTGCCTGGCCCGGACGGTTTTGATGATATTGTTCACGATATCCCTCTGGAATTCAATGGCCGTAAGGATCGGATCTCCTGCATAGGCGCTCAGATTGTCGGCAAAGACAGAAGAGCTGACCAGATGGATCTTTTCGGAATCGATCCGATAGCGGACATCCCTCCACTGCATATCAGTCATCTGCGCCTCCCTCTGGAACCTCTTTTTGAGATTGAGGATCACCAGATGAACGTCCAGAGCGCGTTCGCCGAGACCCTCGCACAGTGCCGAGACTACCTCCCCCTGGCCGCCGCTTTTTCCAGAGATGAAACGTGCGAGACTGCCCATGTCCTCCGGTAGTCGCCCTGTTTCGGGAGAAATGATGAGGATGGCCGTCTTTTCATGTTTCTTTACGATCACGAAGCGTTTGACGGCTGCTTCCAGATCATCGATCTTGCGCGTCAGGATATGCGTGGGGCGGGCGATGGACCCTTCGTAGGGGTTAAAATAGGCGTGGACCGCATGATCCTCTCCGATCCGCTCATGGAGAAAATAGACATGATCCGAGGTCGTCAGATGGCGCCAGCGGGTGAGCAGTTCTCCCTCCGCTCGGCGTGCCGCTGTTTCCATCTGCTCGATGTCCCGAAAAAGCTCGTATTGAGTGGGATTTCCCAGCCATCCGAAGGTATTTCTTCCTGCATCGGCCCAGGAGGAGGTGGAGAGGCCGTGGATATCCAAAAAAGGGCACTCGGCTTTCCTAAACTGCACGGCAACCTCGGTCGGTGTCGCCATGACCAGGTTCGGATGCTTTTCGAGCGCCTCCGGCAGACCGCGCCAGAACTGGAAAATCCCCTTCTCGCTCCAGATGTGTTCGCCGATGTGTTCGTAATCGTAACCGAGCAGAACGGCCTCTCCGTCTATGAGTGAGAGATATTGGGCGTATTGCTCGGGCGTCAACGGACTGTGTGGAAACCTAAAAGCGATATCGTCGCTCAATTCCCGGTTCCGGGGAATGACGATCAGGTTAGCATTTCGCGCCCGGAAAACGGCATTCGGGGAGATCGCGGCCTCTTCCTTCGTGAACATGTCATCCCGTTTTTCACAGAGGATCGACTGATAGCCCATATCGGCGACGACCGCGGCGATATCGTTATTGTACATCAGCTCGGTGTTACGAAAAGAGGTCGGAAATATCCCGAAGAGCCGTTTGATCATCTCCCGATGCAGTGACACCTGCTCCCGGAATTCGGTTTTGTGAGGATCCTCGAACAGGCTGGTCAGCGAATGATAGTACGTCTCATCAAGATATTCGACCTGATGTTTCTTCTCACCCGCTGCATAAAGATCCCGGAGCAGCGTGATGAGCTCGGGCGTATAGAGTTCGGCTTGTTTGAGAAAGGTGCCTGACATGCCGAGTGTGATCTTGAAGGAGGGATGGGCTGTAACGAGTTCCGTGAACATCGCGGTCGCCGGCAGGTAGCATTTTTCGGCCACTTTGAGGAAAACGGACCGATTCTTCTCATCCCAGAGAAACTTTTCCCTCTCCGGATGGAGACGGAAGGGTTGGTGGAGCTGAAAATAAAAGGTGACCAGCGGCATACCCACCTCATAGAAAGCAATTTTCCAAATTTATTTATACTGGAACAAAACGAATAAAGCAACCTCGGAACCTTTGACATCCAACCTCCGGACGGGTATGATCCTTTCCCAGACCGGGCGTACTTACCTGCTGACTGGTCCTCATGTGAGAATGGTGAAAGGATAATCCTTTGTCCGGATCTGATGGCATAATGAAAAAAATAGCGGCGCGGCGCACTCGCCTCCCCCGGATTGCCTATCCGCCGTCACTGCCGATCCTGGCGCGAAAGGACGATATCATCGCCGCCGTCCGGAGATATCCCGTCGTCGTCATTACAGGCGAGACTGGCTCAGGCAAGACGACTCAGATACCAAAGATGTGCCTGGAAGCCGGTCGCGGGCTTGGAGGCCTTATCGGTTGCACCCAGCCGCGAAGGATCGCGGCAACCACCGTCGCCCGGCGGATCGCTGAAGAGATGGGCGAAGAGATCGGCCGA
>PNOO01000146.1 GCA_013824905.1 Syntrophus sp. (in: bacteria)
AAAGCCTTTCTTTTCGAGGAGCTTTTCGGCCTTCTCGATCTGATCGACGCTGACCACGAAGACCGCCTTCCGGCTGCCTTCAAGAACGAAGCCATACGCGTTGTTGATATTGAGCCCCTCTGCAAAGAGAAGCTGCGTAAGCTTGTCCAGACCTCCCGGCTGGTCGGGAAGAACGACGGCCAGGACCCGACTCAGCGTAACCGTCATACCGGCCTTTGTGAGCGCCGCCTTTGCCCGCTGTGGATCGTCGACGATCAGGTTGATGACACCGAACGTATCGGAGGTAGCGATCGTCGTCGCCCGGATGTTGATCTTTTCTTTCGCCAGAACCTGAGTCACCGCTGCCAGTCTCCCCGGCTTGTTCTCGGCGAATATCGAAAGCTGACAGGTAATCATATATCCCCCTTTTATGATGTTCCTTAAAAAATCAAACCTGACCCGGGGTAATAGGGATGATGAAACTTTAGCGCTGCGGAGACACTTTTTTTACTGCCGTGTCAATCCTTTCGGTTGTCGACCACCCGCACCGCCTTGCCCTCGCTCTTGGGAAGACTATCCGGTTCCACCAGATCGACCTTCGGGGTGATCAGAATATCGCTTCTGAGCTCATCCACGATCCTTCGCCTTAGAACTTCGAGCTGATGAAGATCGCCGCCGAAAAACTCTCTCTGGACCTCTACCTTGACGGTCATCTGATCGTTATAGTTTTCCCGGTCGAGGACGATGAGGAAGTTGATCCCCACCCCGGGGATCTCCATCAGCCTTTTTTCAATCTGGATCGGGAAAATATTCACCCCTTTGAGGATCATCATGTCGTCGGTCCGCCCTGTGATCCGTTCGATTCGCCTATGGGTGCGGCCGCAAGGACAGGGACCGGGGATGATTCGGGTCAAGTCCTTTGTCCGGTAACGTAAGATGGGCATCCCTTCCCTGAGGATTGTCGTCGCAATCAGTTCCCCCTCCTCCCCCTCGGGAACCCGTTGGAGCGTCACAGGATCGATGATCTCGATGATATAGTTATCCTCCCAGATGTGCATCCCGTTCTGCTCCGGACATTCAAAGGCCATCCCGGGACCATTCATCTCCGATAGACCGTAGGAGTTGAATCCCTTAAAGCCGTAAAAGGCTTCGATCTTCCGGCGCATATTCTCCGAATGCGGCTCAGCGCCGAGAAACGCGATCTTCAGTTTCGTGTCCCGTCGGGGATCTACGCCTGTCTCCGTAAAAACGGTCGAGAGATGAAGAGCATAACTGGGGATGATATGGATAGCCGTGGTCTCGAAATCCTGCATCAGCTGGATCTGGCGTTTGCTGTTCCCCGCCCCGGCGGGATCACGAGCGCCCCGATCTTCTCCGCACCGTAATGGAAACCGAGCCCCCCCGTAAAGAGACCGTAGGTCATCATGTTCTGGAAGACGTCGGACCGCCTCATCCCGGTCATGAACATGGAACGGGCCAGGAGATTTGTCCAGGCGCCGATGTCGTTCGCCGTATGAAAGATGACCGTGGCCTTACCTGTTGTCCCGGAGGAGGAGTGCATCCGGATGATTTCATCACGGGAGCAGGTGAGAAAACCATAGGGCCATTGTTGGCGGAGATCCTCCTTGGTGCTGAGCGGCAGCCTCTCTAAATCCGCAAGTGTCCTTATCCCTTTTGTATCCAGCCTCAGTTCCGCGAAGCGCTTTCCATAATGGACGGAGTTCTTGACCCGATCCAGGACCTCACCGAGTCTGGCCAGCTGCAACTTCTCCAGGCTGCTTCTGTCCATCGTTTCGATCTCTTTTTCCCAGTACATCCCGCGCCTCCGCCCTTTATTCAATCTATTGATTTTTTACAACCGATGCGTGATATTATCAAGTCAAACTTTAAGGAGGTCAATCGAAAGGAACAGCGGGTCCGTCAGCCACCTCGGCAGTCCCGATAGATCCGGTTCAATGTACAAAACATCATTTGACGGCGAAGGGATTGAAATTCGTTTCATAATCATAGAAATCTTCCCGTTCGACTTTTTTTATGTAACTGACGGCAATATAAGTGACGGGCGTCAATAAGACCTCATATAGAGATTTCGTCAACCACTGCGTCATGATCATGTTGGCCAGGACCGTCGAGGGCAAGATGCCATAAAAAGCCATGGTAATAAAGATCGTTGAATCGGCCATCTGCCCCAAGAGGGTGGATGAAATGGTCCGGACCCATAAATGACGTCCCTGCATGGCCACTTTAATCTTCGCCATCACAAAGGCATTGAGAAACTCTCCGGCGAGATAGGCGACAAATGACGCGATCAGCAATCGCGGCATGAAGCCGAAAATAGCCGCATAGGCCTCCTGCGATTTTTCGGGGGAAGAAAAATGGGCGAACGTCCAGAAAGGGGCAGGCTGCATCAGGATGCTCAGGTAAATGGCCGCTACCGATACGGTATTGCAGGCAAAACCGATCCATATGACCTGTCGTGCGCGGCGATAACCGTAAACTTCTGTAAGAATGTCTCCTAAAATATAGGAGATGGGGAAAATGATGATTGCCGCCGGGAGGAAGAACGGACCTACGGCGACGGGTTTGATCGCTATGATGTTCGACACAATCAGGCAGGTCACAAAAAAGCCCGTCAGGGCGGGAAAAAGCCGGTAGTGCATGGCGAGAAGCCTCTTCTATGATGGTCGCTTATATTCCGCATCCACGCATATTCCGATTCCGCCGCGCACAGCGAAATCGGCGGTGATCTTGCACCAGCGTGGGGACAGAGCACCGACGATGTCGTCTAATATCACGTTGATGACGTGCTCATGAAAGGTCCCTTCATTACGGAAAGAATGCAGATAAAGTTTGAGAGATTTTGATTCAAGGACTTGCTTGTCAGGAATATACTGGATCTTCAGTTCTGCAAAATCAGGCTGACCTGTTAACGGACATACACAGGTAAATTCCTCGGTCAGCATCGTAACCACATAATCCCGTTCGGGATGATGATTGGGGAATGCCTCCAATCTCCGACCCGGGGCCACCCTTTCTTTCCCAAGGACCGTTAAATTCTCCAGATCCGATTTTGCAGTCAACTTTTTTCTCATCGATGAACATTCCTGACAAACCATGCTGTTTATGGTCGCTCTCTTACGACGCATATGACAGTGACATGGGTTATTTAGAATACCGGCGTGAAGGAAATCTTCCTGACCCTTGCGGATAGGAGATTGTACTATGGCTTTTCTAAACTTATGTAGTTACATCTGTCAAGGATAAATATCACTGTACGATGGAAGTGCTCCTCTTTTCATTCCGCCGCATCCCGACACTGTTATCCATGAGGTCAACGGCGATCTGGTACGCTATTCATTATTCGTAATAATAGTTGCCAAATCGGCATCGTCAAGATAATAAGCCTCCCTAAGTCAGATCAAAATAAATCGAAGACTGACGAAGATCTTTTCTTGCAGTGGTAAAAAGCAGACAAGAAACGGGTGGAGGTGTCTCATGACCGGAGTTATCCTTTCCGGCGGCAAGAATACGAGAATGGGGGAGAACAAGGCCTTTCTCCGGGTGGGTGGTGAGCGCCTGATCGACCGAACAGTCCGCCTCTTCCGGAGGGTCTTCCGGGAAGTGATCATTGTAACAACCAGTCCCCTCGACTATCTCGATCAGGAGGCTGTCATCGTCACTGACATCCTTCCGGAGAAAGGCGCCCTCGGCGGGCTTTACACCGGTCTTTTTTACACCACGAATGAGTACGCCTTCCTCACGGCTTGCGACATGCCTTTTTTGAACACGGCTTTCATGGAATACATGGTCCAGCAGGCGACCGGATACGACATCGTCGTCCCGGCGCCGCCCGACGGACTCCAACCTCTCCATGCCATCTACGCCCGCCGCTGTCTGCCCGCCATCCGGGCGCGCCTCGACCGAAATCGCTTTCAGATCAAAGAATTCTATCCGGGACACCACCTTCTGAAGATTTCGCCGGAGATCCTTGACGCCTTCGATCCGGATGGGCGAATGTTCCTCAATGTCAACACCCCGGAAGATCTTCAAAAGATCCGTTTTTTTGATTCATAAATCCAGATGCCAAGAACCGTCATCTTCATGAAAGAAGCGGTCAGGCATTTATCGAAGCACGATGCATCCGCACCCCGATCCTTCGACAAGTCCGGGCAAACCATTTAGTGTGACATGAATATGCAGGCTTCCTCCTGGAAATTCGGATTTCACATTGATTCCCGCTTGGTTAACTCCAGTCTGACCGCTTTATTCATTGACACACAACGCCTATCCCATTATACTTTTCCTGTAATACGAGATCGTATCAAACAAATGCTTAGCGAAAAAGTGGATAAGGCAGAGTCTTTCTTAACGACCGCGGATAATGGGCGGAACTAGACGGGGCGGGGCCGTCAGGTCCCATTGTGCGAAAAGCACGGAGGGTGATACGCCTCGCAGAGTCAATGGGGAAAAGGGGGAGTGAGCATGCCCGATGGATATAACGGTAAAATTGTCAGAGTGGACTTGACCTCCGGGATGGTGAAGGTGGAGGAACCGGGGGAGATCGTTTATCGCACCTACCTGGGAGGCGGAGGATTGGCTTCCTATTATCTGCTCCGGGAGCTCAAGCCGGGAATCGATCCTCTGTCGGCCGACAATATCCTGATCTTCGCTTCCTCGGTGATTTCCGGGGCGCCGATTGCAGGGATGGTCCGCTACACCGTGGCGGCCAAGTCTCCCCTGACGGGTGCATACGGAGAGTCGGAAGCCGGCGGGTTCTGGGGTCCGGAACTGAAATTCTCCGGTTTTGACGCGGTGATCGTCACCGGAAAGGCGGAAAAACCTTGTTACCTGTGGATCCATGACGGGGAGGTCGAGATCCGATCTGCGGAACGGATCTGGGGTCTGGAGACAGGACCGGCGCAGGAGATGATCAGGGAGGAGCTCAACGAAAACCGGGCGCGTGTGGCCCTGATCGGACCGGCCGGGGAAAATCGGGTGCGCTACGCCTGTGTGGTGAACGAGCTTAAGCACGCCAACGGGAGGACCGGGATGGGCGCGGTGATGGGCTCCAAACACCTGAAGGCCGTTGCCGTCCGGGGAACGAAAAAAATGACCAGTCATGACCCGGAAAGGCTCCGGGAACTCTCCAAGGATCTGGCGGAGCTGATCGGCCGGCACGGTCCGAACATGGTCCTCCACAAACTGGGGACCTCCAATCTGATTACACCGCTCAGCAATCAGGGCATCCTGCCGACCCGTAATTTCCGTACCGGCTACTTCGAGAATGCGGAAATGATCAGCGGCGAGAGGATGGCTGAAACGATTCTGAAACGCGAGGAAGGATGCTATGCCTGTGCGGTGCGCTGTAAACGGTCGGTGGAAATCCTCTCCGGCCCCTATGCGACCGAAAGGCAGTACGGTGGTCCGGAATATGAAACGCTGAGCTCGCTTGGATCCCTCCTCTGCATTGACGACCTGGCGGCCATCGCCAAGGGGAACGAGCTCTGCAACCGCTATACCCTGGACACTATTTCTGCCGGTGTCGCGATCGGTTTCGCAATGGAGTGCTACGAAAAGGGGATCCTGACCCTGGCCGATACGGACGGGATCGAGTTCACGTTCGGGAACCCCGATGCGATGCTGAAGGGCATCGAATGGATCGCTTTCCGCAAGCCAGGATTGGGCGATCTTCTGGCCGACGGTGTCAAGATCGCTGCGGCGAGGATCGGGAAGGGTTCGGAAAAGTTCGCCCTCCACATCAAAGGGCAGGAGCTCCCCATGCACGACCCGCGGGGGAAAACAGGCCAGGGGCTGAGCTTCGCCGTTTCGCCGACGGGCGCGGACCATGTGAGAGCCCCCCACGACACCGCCTTTCAGGCTTACGGACCCAATCTGGGGCGGATCGCTCCGCTCGGCATCCTGGAGCCGATTCCGCCCAGGGAGATGGGCCCGCGCAAGGCGCGCAACTTCACCTATCTCCAGTTCATCTGGTCGCTCTATGAATCCCTTGGGGTGTGCAACTTTGTGGCGGGTCCTGTGTGGGCACTGACCCTCCCAAAGCTCGTGGAGGTGGTCCAGGCGATCACAGGCTGGGAGACGAGCCTCTGGGAGCTCATGAAGGTCGGCGAAAGGACCGTCACGATGGCCCGTGTGTTCAACCTGCGCGAAGGGTTCGGACGCAAAGACGACACCCTTCCGGACCGGCTCTTTGAACCCCTGGAGAGCGG
>PNOO01000147.1 GCA_013824905.1 Syntrophus sp. (in: bacteria)
GATGCGGGTAAATGGTCTCAGCCGCCGCATAGTGGAGTTCGAGTCCCGCCATGTCCTTTTGCAGTATCGGTCCAGCCGCAAGATACCGGAGGCCGAAACCATACATGACTGCGGCATCTACATCCTCGGCACTGGCCATTCCGGCGTCGATGAGCGCGAAGGCTTCTCGCATCATCGCGTGCTGGATGCGGTTCGCAAGAAAGCCCGGAATGTCCTTTTTTACCATAATCGGGACCTTACACAACAACTTCATGAGCTCTGCCACACGACAGCAGATGCCGGGATCCGTAGCCTCGCCGCAAATAACCTCCACCGCCGGCACGAGGTGCGCAGGCATGAAGAAATGCAGTCCCAACATGCGTTCGCGTGTTGTGAGGTCCTTGCTGATTTCACTGATTGGGAAACTGGAAGAATTGCTGGCAAGAGGGATCCCCGCGGGTGCAAGCCGTTCAAGTTCGGCGAAGACCTGCTGCTTAAGCGTCAGTTTCTCCGGCACGCATTCGACGACTATTCCGATCTTCTGCCAGTGGAGCTCACTGGCGGATGTGTGCAGAACGAGCTTGCTACGGATTGGCGTCCCGCCTAGCTGTTCAATGCTATTAAGGACCCTTTGCTCGCTCTGCGTCCAGCGCTCGCGAAATGGCTCGACTATATCTACGGTCCAACCGGCGTTGGCAAAAATCGCAGCAATGTCCGTACCCATGATACCGCCGCCGATGATCGCAGCGCAATTGATGTCTTTCATCCCTCTCCCCTCCTAAGAACACACAGGCAAAATAAATATCATGTCCTATCCATATCACTTTTCCGATGAATCTGAAACCTTTCATATCAACAGGGCGGTCCGGCGATTCCCTCTTGTTTTCGGAGATGAACCACAGCACCGGCCCTTGACATCACCTGGAGAAAGACCTTACATCTCGCCTTCGGCGTGAAAGCCCGATCCTGACAAAAATGCAACTTGAAAAATAACGTGATATATGAAACACGCCATTGCAATGCCATCAAGAGACCAAGAGGCAAACAGAGAAAGTAATAATCAAACCGTACTATAGGGAAGAAACATGTACAGAGAACCAACGAAAGCGCCCTGCAAGGAAGCGTGTCCGGCGGGAGTTGACGTACCGCGCTATCTTCGCCTCATTGTGGCCGGTAAATATGCCGAAGCGCTGACTGTCATCCGTGAGAGTATCCCCTTTCCGGCTGTCTGCGGCTATGTTTGTCCCGGCCCCTGCGAGATGAAGTGCCAGTTGGCCCAAGTAGCCGACGCTCCCGAGGCCATAAGGGCACTCAAACGATTTGTCGCCGACCACGCTTCCGGGGAGCGGCAGGATCATCGTGAGATGCCGGCTACCGGGAAGAGGGTCGCCATTGTGGGTTCAGGGCCTGCCGGTCTGACGGCTGCCTACTATCTGGCCCTGCAAGGGCACAGGCCCACCGTCTTTGAGGCATTAGCTAAGCCGGGAGGAATGATGCGATTGGGGATACCGGCCTACCGGCTTCCCCGGGATGTCCTCGATGCCGAAATTGAAGACATAAAGAAAGCCGGTATCGAGGTAAAAACAGGGACCAGGATTGAATCGCTGGATAGCCTTCTGGCACAGGGCTATGATGCTGCCTTCCTTGCCGTCGGCGCCCACCGCGGAGTCAGGATGGGAATAGACGGGGAAGACGGTCCGGGGGTGATCGATGCCCTCTCTTTTTTACGGCAGGTCAATTTTGGCAAATGCCCGACGGTGGGCAAGAGCGTGGCCATCGTTGGCGGCGGCAATTCAGCTGTGGATGCTTCCCGGACTGCCCTCCGACTTGGCGCCAAAGAAGTAACGATTGTGTATCGCCGGACCAGGGCAGAAATGCGGGCTTACCCGGAAGAAATAAATGAAGCCATACGCGAAGGGGTGAATATCGTCTTTTTGGCTACCCCCAGCCGGATAAGCGCCGAAGACGGTCACCTCAGGATGGTGTGTCTGCGGACAAGGCCGGGCGGTAAAGATGCCGTAGTCCCTCCCCAGCCGATCAAGGGTAGCGAATTTGCCGTGGACGCGGAGACGGTGATTGTGGCCGTTGGCCAGGAGCCGGAGATTCCACCGGGGTTCTCCTTGTCGCTAAAAGGAAAGACCATCCTGATTGCCCCTGACAGTATGGCGACGTCGAAAGCCGGGGTCTTTGCGGGCGCCGACTGTGTGACCGGATCCAGTTCGGTTATCGAAGCGATTGCCGCCGGAAGGCGAGCGGCTATTGCCATAGACCGATACCTTGGGGGCCGCGGAGTGATTGAAGAGAGACTGGCACCGCCTGAGGAAGCGATGCCGCCGGTAGAGACGAATTATCCTCCCCCAACGGCTATCGGGAATGAGATCCCGCTGTTGTCCGTCACCGAGCGATTCAACGGGTTCCCTTTAGTGGAACTGCCGCTGTCCCCGGAGATAGCCGCTCAAGAGGCAAACCGCTGTCTGAAATGTGACCTTCCCATTGTGGCCGAGGCAACGAAATGCCGCTCATGTTTTGTCTGCCAACTGGTATGCTCTCTCCGATTCGAAGGCGCCTTTAACACCTCGAAAGCCGCCATCAATCTCCTGCCGGTGATCAAGACCGATGGCGAGGTGGAGATCCGGATCTCTTTTGAGGATAAATGTGATGGCTGTGGCTTGTGCGTTCGATATTGTCCCTTCGGCGCCCTGACACGGGGAACTTCAGGCGAGTGCAAAGAACGAAAACCGGGCGATAAAGGCGAAGTTTCACGCCCGACAACATAAAAAAGAGGCGGAGCCGGAAAGGAGGCATTTGCCGTGTCAGCAAACACTATTTACGGCTATGCCGGTAAGATACTCAGGGTTGACCTCACCAACGAGCGTATCACCGAGGAAGTGTTGGATGAAGCCACTCTCAGAAAGTGGGTAGGCGGGGTCGGCTTTGGGGCCAAGGTCCTCTATGAGGAGGTCCCTCCAGGAGTCCAGTGGAACGACGCGGCCAACCGCATCATCATCGCCAGCGGACCCTTCGGGGGTACGATGGTGGGGGGCTCGGCCAACATCTCCATCAGCACGAAAGGCTGCCTGACCAATGGCGCCACATCGACTCAGGCGAACGGCTTTATGGGCGCCTTCATGAAATCCTCCGGGTGCGATGCGGTCATCTTCGAGGGAATAGCCAGACGGTGGGTTTACCTCTACATTCACGACGGCGCCGCCGAACTGAGGGATGCTCAACATCTTCTCGGTAAGAATACGTGGGAAACCGAGGATGAGATCAAGGCCGAGTTAGGGTATGTCGACCGGCAGATGAGTGTCTTCTGCATCGGTCCGGCCGGAGAGAACCTGGTGAAATACGCCGGTATTTTTGGAGATAAGGACCACTGTGCCGGCCACAATGGAGTCGGCGCGGTGATGGGCGTTAAAAAACTCAAAGCCTTCTGTGCCCCGCTGGGCCGGACTTCCATCAACGTCGCAGCGCCGAAGAAGTTATTGCCGACCATCGAGGCCATTTGGCGTGAGCTGCAGAAAGATCCCGGAGGAAAGAAAATTTTCAACTTTGGAACCGCCGGCAGTTACGAGACCGGCGAGCAGCGTGTGGCAACGGGAACGCTGCCGGTCAAGAACTACCTGACCAACCTTTATCCTGAGTCCCGGCTTATGACCTGCCAGTATGTCCGGGAACGCTGGAGCGCCGCACCGAAGCCCTGCTGGGCTTGCGGGGCGCATCATTGCCATATGGTCACCATCACCGACGGCCCTTACAGCGGGTTGAAAGTGGAGGAACCGGAATATGAGATGTTTGCCGCCTGGGGACCTCTCGTCGGCAATACCGATCCGGCGGAAACCCTGGTGATGTCGAACCTTCTGACCTTGCTGGGGCTGGAAGGGAATGAGGCCGGCTTTATCACCTCTATGTTGATTGAACTTTACGAGAAGGGTGTTCTTACGAAAGAGGATACTGGGGGGTTGGAGCTCAAATGGGGCAACAACGGAGCTATACGGACACTGCTGGAACGGATCGCCCACCGGGAGGGCGCCTTTGCCGACATGCTGGCCGAGGGGATCAAGCATGCCGCGGAGACCCTGGGAGAAGAGGCAAAGAATTGCGGCGTTTATACGATGAAAGGGCATGCCCCGCGAGGGCATGACCATCGGGCTTTCTGGCGTGAGATGTTCGACACGGCGACTTCCGATGTCGGGACCTATTCGTCAAGCTACCTGGGCCCCGCGGATCCCGATACGCACAGTTTGAAAGATCGGTTTTCTCCCGAGGAGGTGTCTACCCATATTGCCAAGACCAAAGGCAGACGCCAGTTTGAGGACGCATTGGGTATCTGCACCTTCTGTGTTCGGGCGCCCATGCACTTCCTGGTGGAAGCGCTCAACTCCATTACCGGGTGGGATTTCACGGTCAAGGAAGCTCAGGATGTCGGCCTCAGATCGGCCAACCTGATGCGTGCCTTCAATCTCCAGCACGGTGTCGGCGTGGATCTCGAACGGCCTTCCCCGCGCTGGGGTTCCACCCCCGTCGACGGCCCTGCCAAGGGCATCAGCATCGCGGCACACTGGGACGACATGATGGACAATTACTACCGCCTGATGGGCTGGGACAGACAGACCGGGAAGCCGTTTCCGGAAACGTTAAGGGGATTGGGCCTCGATTCCGTCGTCGCCGACCTCTGGACCGATACCAAGGTGTGAGCGGACTATCGGGGGAGTTGTTGCGATCCACTTACCGTACACAATGCAAATGAATAAGGCGTTACTTTCTGCCTGTTATTTTGATCTCATAAACCCCGGCCAAACAAGACCTTTCTCATCGACATACAGAAGCTCCTGCTCGCGAAGTCTGCTCAAGTCACGCTGCTTGGTCTTGTCACCAAGCTTGGCATAGAGCGCCTCATGCCAGGGTGAGCGACGTAGTTTGTCTATCTGTAATGGTTTATCACGTTCCATCACTTGGGCCAGAATGGCATATTGGCGTAGATTGATTTCTTTTTTGTCTCGCAAATGCTTGATGCGCGTTTCAAACAACAGTAATCTTACAATAGCGTTCACCCGATCATGGAGGCGATTAATGCTGGTCAGCATCCCATCGAGATGAAACAGGGCAAAAGGGGTGTTTGGGTAAGCCATTTTTTTATCTGCCTGTTTACGGCAAAGATTGAATAGAATGAAATATTGGTCGATCCGCTCCATGTAGTAGCGAGCCATGGCGAAGGGAGCATAGCGGAAGCCGGCGCCATGAAGCACAGTGGCTTCGAGCACTCGCCCGACACGGCCATTGCCATCCCAGAAAGGATGAATCAATTCAAAGTAGTAATGCATCAGTGGCGCACGAATCAGAGCCGGTATTTCAGCGGCGGCCAGTTCATCGTGCCATTTTACCAGATGATTAAGCAAAAGCGCGATGTCGTCTCCATACTGCGGCGGCTTATAACGGCCGCCATGTGCAGTGTCGCCTACGTGGGTCATGACATTTTTGGGATTACTCCGTATCAGTCCGGGCTGATTGTACTTGTGGGGAATGCCATCGGTAACGGCGGCATGTATCTGTTTAATGAAATCGACCGACAGGCGCCAGTGGGGGGCTTGCGCTGATTTCTGAGCGATGTCATATGCAGTCTTGATGTTGACGGCGCGTCGTTGTTCTTCAGCGTGCACCTGCGCGGGGTCGAGATCGAGAGCATCTTTCGTTTCTTCTTCAGTAAGCGTGCCCCCCTCAATGGTGTTGGTACTGAAAATGCTGCTGATAAGAACTTCCTGCTCCAGACGGTTAGCCACCTGGGAAAGAGGAGAAGTCAAGAATCGTATCTGTGCATCGGCAACACGTTGTAGAAGCATTGCCGCCTCGTGTTCATCCACGCCGACTTGAAAGGTAAAAGGACCGAATCGTGAGGTTTCTACACGTTTCTCGATATCACCGGATAATATTTTGTCTCCCGAAATGTCCATATGAATGTCCGGCTATATTATTTAGTAACACGATATAAATACAGCATAATTATAATTTATCAAGCAGAATTTGTCCTAAAAAATGTCCGTCACTTGCCGGCGTTTATGGTCGGATATCCGGTGTTCGAGGGCAGACGGGTCATTTACCTCCTCGGCCGGATGCGGCGGCGGATGAGACGGATGAAGAACCCGATCAGGACGATCCCCAGAATATGGAGAAGGATGAAGATCCCGATCGCCCCGTAGGTGATCCCGTTTCCCCCGG
>PNOO01000148.1 GCA_013824905.1 Syntrophus sp. (in: bacteria)
AAACAGATAAATTACTGTAAATAGCGAGGATATAGATAATTGAGGGATTGTATAAAATAATATACGCCCCGCAAAAGATGATTCATATGTGGCGACCCGCTCGAATAAACAACTAACCACTCGAAGATAGGGCTGGTGATAAGGCAGGCAGTCCCGTTTCTCAAAGGGTCTGCCTACCTTGAACGCTGAAAAAAGCCACGAGCCGTTATTTAGTCGGCGTTTGTCAAGATTACTTCTGCGCTGGATAAAAGAGGATACCGCCCTTCAGCAGATGCGTGGCAGTTGTTCCCCACTCAGCATGTCCACGATCCGCCGGGAACCGATGGCGGTAGTCATAGTCACCATGCCGGGGCATCCGTCCGTCACACTGCCGATGCACGCAGCACCCTCGGTATCGACTTGAGTTCTCAGTATGTCCAGGGCGCGGCTGGCATCCTGCTCGGGAAGAAAGACAACGAAACGGCCTTCGTTCGCCACGTAAAGGGGATCAAATCCTAAAATTTCGCAGGCGCCGCGTACATCATCCCGCACAGGGATGGCGCGTTCTTCCAGGTGAATGTGCACGCCGGCAGTAGCGGCAATTTCCACTATGCCGCTGGCCAGCCCGCCGCGGGTAAGGTCGCGCAGGCAATGGATCTCGATGCCGGCGTCGAGCAGGGCAAGCACCAGATCAGCCAAGGGCGCGCAATCGCTCTTGATGTCGCTGTCGAAAGCCAGGCCTTCGCGGGTGGCCATGATGGCCAACCCGTGCCGTCCGATATCGCCATTCAGCAGTATGACATCACCTAACTTTACGTTCCGGGGTTGGATAGGAAGGTCATGCTCGATGGCGCCGATCCCGGCGGTATTGATAAACAGCCCGTCGCCCTTCCCCTTCTCCACCACCTTGGTATCACCGGTGACGAATTGAACATGCGCTGCCCCGGCTGATAGCCGCATTGACTCCACCACTCTGCACAATGTCTCGACCGGCAGACCTTCTTCGATGATAAATCCGGCGCTTAAATAGAGCGGGCGGGCGCCGCACATCGCCAGATCGTTCACCGTACCATTCACTGCCAGCGTACCGATGTCGCCTCCAGGGAAGAAAAGCGGGCTTACCACGTAGGAGTCGGTGGTGAAGGCCAGCCGGCTGCCTCCCAAGGACAGAATCGCACCATCTCCCTGCTGGTCGAGGATCGCGTTGGCGAAGGCCGGATAGAACACCTGCGCAAGCAACCGGTGCATCAAAGTCCCGCCACCGCCATGGGCCAGCAGAATCCGGTTGTAATCGGAAAGCGGAACCGGGCAGGTCGATACAAAGTCTTTTGCGTCATCCATCTTCAGGATTCCTTTTTGTGATTCAATGTTAAAGTTAAAACCGCCGATACCGATAATAGGCCGAACAGGCTCCTTCCGACGAGACCATCGGCGCCCCCAGCGGGTGTTCCGGGGCGCAGCGGGCGCCAAAGGCGGGACATTCGGAAGGCCTGATTGCCCCCTGCAACACAAGCCCGCTCTGGCAGTCGGTGGATTCCTCTACCCTGTAGTCGCTCACGCCAAAGCGCTGCCCTGCGTCATAGGCGTCATAGGGTTCGCGCAGGCGCAGTCCGCTATTGGGGATTTCCCCGATGCCGCGCCACTTTTGCGGGGCCACAACGAAGACATCACGGATGAGTTGCTGGGCGGGAAGGTTACCCTCGCGGCGCACCGAACGGGCGTACTGATTCTCCACCTCTGCTCGGCCTGCTTCCAACTGCTTCACGCACAGGTAGATGCCCTGCATGATATCCACCGGTTCAAAACCAGTTACGACGATAGGCACACCGTAACGCCGGGCAATAGGCTCGTATTCCCAATAGCCCATCACCGTGCAGACATGTCCGGCCGCCAGGAAGCCTTGGATGCGCCGCTCCGGTGAGGAAAGGAGCGCCTCGAGAGCCGGCGGCACCAGCACGTGAGCCACCAGCATCGAGAAGTTGCGCACACCCTGCCGGTGCGCCTGGTAAACGGCCAGCGCGTTTGCCGGCGCCGTGGTCTCGAAACCGACGGCAAAGAAGACGACCTCCCGCTTCGGGTTTTCCCGGGCCAGCATCAGGGCATCGAGCGGAGAATAGACGATGCGCACGTCGCCCCCCTTAGCCTTTACGGTGAGCAGATCGCCGGTTGTGCCCGGCACCCGCAGCATATCGCCGAAGGAGCAAAAGATCACTTCGGGCTGGGCTGCGATATGATTGGCTTTGTCGATAAGTTCCAGCGGTGTTACGCAGACCGGGCAGCCCGGTCCATGTATCAGGGTGATGCCGGCCGGGAGCAGTTCATCGATGCCAAACTTCACAATGGCATGTGTCTGGCCGCCACACACCTCCATGATTTTCCAGGGGCGCGTCTGGATGGCAGCGAGCTCGCGGACAAGCTGTCGGACTAGATCTGCGTTACGGTATTCATCGATATACTTCATTCCACAGCCCCGCCCTCTGCCGCTTCGTCCAATTGCTGGAAATAGTGAAGCGACTCTGCGGCCTCCGCTTCGTCGAGGATGCTGATGGCAAAGCCGACATGCACGATCACATAATTACCGATCTTGGCCTCGGGCACGAAGGCGAGGCTGATCACTTTCCTTACCCCGCTAAAGCTCACTTCGGCCGTGCGGGAGAGGGGATCTTCACCACCAAGGATACGCAATATTTTACCGGGTACTGCCAGACACATTACTCCACACCTTCCGTTGTGATGCGGCGACCAACTGCCCGAGAGCGATGCCGCCGTCGTTCGGGGGCACGCGCTGGTGCCAGTAGGGGCGGAACCCTGCCGCCTGCAGGCGCGTGACAGCGCATTCAGTAAGATATTTATTTTGAAAGCACCCGCCGGTGAGCGCCACTTTCTCAGTGTTTGCATAGCGCGCGACGGCGATAATGGCGTCGCTGAGCGCATTATGAAATTTCACGGAGATCATCCCCACAGGCACGTCCTGTGCGACATCATATAGCACCTTTTCCACCAGGGGCGACCAATCTAATATCGCCGGCGGCGAGGAAATGATCAGCGGCAAGGGATATGCTTCATCAGTCGAAATGCCTTCAAGGGCGAATTCCAGCGCCATAGCCGCCTGCCCCTCAAAACGGATCTGCTGGCAGAGATCAATAATAGCTGCCACAACGTCGAAAAGCCGTCCCACGCTTGTCGTCAACGGAGAGTGAATGCCTTTTGCGAGCATATCGTGCAATGTTGCCAACTCCCGGGGGGAGAAAGCCTTAAGCAGCGCAAGATCGTCCCGTTGAAAAATCTGATTGCCATACAGGGTATACAGCATACCCAATGCTGTGCGTCGTGGTTCTTTCACTGCCTTGTCACCTCCCGGCAAGGGGAAGGGACGAAGATGGGCGATGCGGGTCACATGCTCATCCGCGACGAACAGGAACTCGCCTCCCCAGATCGTGCCGTCCAGTCCGTACCCCGTGCCGTCCCAAGATACGCCAAGCACTGGTCCATCGAGCTCGTTTTCCGCCATGCAGGATAATACATGCGCAAGGTGATGCTGCACAGAAACCAGCGGCAACCCGGTACGACCGGCATATCTGGTGGAAAGATAATCCGGATGGGCATCGCAGGCAATAGCGGCAGGATGGACGTCATACAACCGCTGGAGGTCATCGATCACGCATCGAAATGCCTCATAGGCAGGCTCGGTCTCCAGGTCGCCGATATGCTGGCTGATGACTACGTCCAGCCCATTGGCAAGGGCGACGGTGTTTTTCAGATGGGCGCCCACAGCTTGCAACGCCGTCAAGGGGTTCTTGAGATGGATAGGCAGCGGCGCATACCCGCGGGCGCGGCGCAAAACCATCTCGCGCCCCATCACAATGCGCACGATGGAATCATCGACGTGCCTGACGATGGGTCGGTTATGTACCAGGAAGAGATCAGCGATACTGCCCAGCCGCTCCAACGCCTGCTGTTCATTGATGCAAATCGGCTCGTCGGAAAGGTTCCCGCTGGTTGCCACTACGGGAAAGCCCAGCTCGGCCATCAGCAGATGGTGCAGCGGCGTATATGGCAACATCGCACCCAGGTAAGGATTGCCCGGTGCGACCGCCGGCGCGATGCCGCTCTTGCCGATTATTTTATGCAACAGCACAATCGGCGCTTCCGGCGAAGCGAGCAGGCGCGCTTCGAGATCAGCGATCTCGCAATCCTGGGCCGCTGCCTCCAGCGAGGGATACATCAGGGCCAAGGGTTTCTCTTCCCGATGTTTCCTCTCGCGCAAGACTTGCACCGTCTGATGATTGCGCGCATCCGCCAGGAGCTGGAACCCACCCAGCCCTTTGATCGCCACGATCTGCCCCTTTCGTAAGACGTCAGCTGCCGCATACAAGGCGTTATCGTGCGTCGCCATTGAAGAGCCTTCCCGATCCCACAATTCCAGGTGAGGTCCGCAGACCGGGCAGGCAATGGGCTGCGCGTGAAAGCGCCGATCCAATGGGTCGTCATACTCCGCCCGGCAGGCCGGGCACATGGCAAATTCCCTCATGGAAGTATGGGGCCGGTCATAGGGCAGAGCCTCAATGATACTGAAGCGCGGCCCGCAATTGGTGCAGTTGGTGAAAGGATAGCGGTAGCGTCGCTCGCCGGGGGTGAAGATTTCCTTCAGGCAGTCGCGACATGTGGCGATGTCCGGCAGCACGGCAACCGTGGCAGCGCCAGAAGCATCACTGTGGTGAATCGTGAAATCCTTATACCCGGCAGGATCGAGGAAAGAGGACTCCAGACTCTGGATGAAGGCGTGCGGCGGCTTTTCCCGCCCGATACCGAGCAGGAACACCCCCAACTGCTTCTGTGTCCCCTCGACTTCGATACTGACTCCCTGCAAGGTATTGCTGATCCAACCGGCCAGCCCCATGCCGGTAGCCAGACGGTAGATGAAGGGGCGAAACCCCACACCTTGCACAGCGCCCCGAATAGTGACGCGCAGCCGCACTTTCTCCTCGATTATCTTCCCGGGTAAGACCACCTGTCCAACCTGCCTAAATTATGCTGATAGTCCTTTCAGCCATTCAATCCATGCCTCAAGCCCGGTTCCAGTTACTGCTGATACTTGAAACACCGGTATCGCCCCATTCACGCGCTTGAGATTGTCCAGGCAAAGGGGAAGGTGATAAGGGATATGAGGCAGCAAATCCGTTTTCGTTATGACTACCGCGCGAGCCTCATGGAATAACAGCGGATACTTCAGCGGCTTATCTTCGCCTTCTGTTACGCTCAGTACGGCAATTTTAGCCAGTTCACCGATGTCGAATTCCGCCGGACAGACCAGGTTGCCGACGTTCTCCACGATAACCATATCCAGCCCGGATAGCGGCAGGTCGCACAGGGCGCGGTGGATCATCTTCGCTTCCAGGTGGCACCCGCCGCCGGTAAGAAGCTGGCTCACGGGGATCCCCAGGGCATTCAGGCGTTCTGCGTCGCATGTCGTCTCAATATCACCCTCCAGCACGGCCACACGCAAGCGCCCGCACAGTCGCTCGATGGTGCGCTCCAGCAACGTAGTTTTCCCCGCACCGGGCGAACCGATAAGGTTAATCATGATGATCCCAAGCTCGTCCAGCATCTGCCGCGAGCGGCTGGCCCATTCCGCATTGGCGCCCATGAGATCGCGATAGACTTTAATTTCACTCCGAGTCACTTGCGTCACTATATTCCACCTCTAACCGGTCGAGGAATAACTCCATACCCTGGAGAGTTTGGAGATTTGCCGCACCGCAGTCCTGACAGAGAAAAAGCATTTCGTCAATCTCGCCCTGCCAGCCGCAATCCCTGCACAATGCTGTTACGGGCACCGTGGTGACCTCCAGCGCCGCCCCCTCCGCTGGGGTATCGCGCGTCAGGACCTCATAGGCAAAACGCAGGTGTTCGGAACTCACTCGGCGCAACGCCCCCACCACCACCCGTACGCTCCGCAAGTTACGTGGCGGCGGCGTAAGGCGTTTCATTTCCTCAAGGACAGTCTTAACTACTTCTTCGCCGAGACCGAATTCATGCATAACACACCCATAAAACAATAATGGGAATATCTTTATCGAAGCATCCCCGCCAGAACCATCTCCACGGTGCGCAGCCTTGAGGCAACAGTGCTGGCAATATTTTGCATGACCGTGAGACCTATCAGGGGGTTTGCATGCATCATGGACAGTAGAGCCTCA
>PNOO01000149.1 GCA_013824905.1 Syntrophus sp. (in: bacteria)
GGCTATCCCTTTCTTCTCCCTTTGTGCCTTCTCGATGATCTTGTCGTCGACATCGGTGAAGTTCTTCACGTAGGTCACGTCGTAGCCTCGGTATCGGAGGTACCGGGTGACGACGTCAAACACCACAGCCGAACGGGCATGTCCCACATGGCAAACATCGTATGCAGTGATACCGCACACATAGATACCGACCTTCCCCTCGTGAAGGGGAAGGAATTCCTCTTTTTTCTTTGTTTGGGAGTTGAATATTCTCAGAGACATCGCTCCTCCGGCAGGTCAGGGGAAAAGGGCTATGGCAGGCAAACCGGTTTCTTCCTTCAGACCGCACATCAGATTCATGTTCTGGATGGCCTGACCGGAAGCCCCCTTGATCAGGTTGTCGATCGCCGAGACGACGATGATCCGCCCGGTCCTCTGATCTATGGCGACTCCGATATCGCAGTAGTTTGAACCGACAACGGACGAGAGATTGGGGAATTGGCCGGACGGGCAGATCCGGACGAAGGATTCCTCCCGGTAAAACGTCTGATACAGGGCCGTCGCCTCTTCCGCGGTCACATCCTTGCTTAGCTTCGCATAAATCGTGCTCAGAATCCCCCGCTTCACCGGCAGCAGGTGCGGAGTAAAAGAGATTTTCATTTCCCGCTCCGCAAGCGCGCTTAGTTCCTGCTCGATCTCCGGGGTATGCCGATGCACTCCGACCTTATAGGCCTTGAATCCCCCTGCCACTTCGCAGAAGAGCGAGGGGATCTGAGGATCCCGACCGGCCCCGCTGACACCCGATTTCGAGTCGGCGATGACGGAGTCGGCATCGATCCAGCGCGACTTGAGAACCGGAGCCAGCCCTAAAATGATGCTGGTGGGATAACAGCCGGGATTGGCAACCAGCCGTGCGTTTCGAATATTCGCCCGATGAACCTCGGGCAGACCGTAAACCGCCTCCCCGAGCATACCGGGGGTCGTATGCCGTCCGTACCACGCCTCATAGGTCGCCGCCGCGTGGATACGGAAATCCGCGCTCAGATCGATGACCTTCCGGCCGGCCTTTAAAAAAACCGGCGCAAATTCCATGGAAACCCCATGGGGGAGGGCCAGAAAAACAATATCGACAAGATCGGCAACCGCTTCGGGAGAGGTGTCCGTGTAAATCAGATCGGTCAGTCCGGAAAAAACGGGATAGACTTCGGCGACCGGAACCCCGGCAAACCGCCGGGAGGTCGCAGCCACGACCTTCGCGCCGGGGTGGCCTGCGAGTAACCTCAGCAGTTCCTCCCCCGTGTATCCGCTACCTCCATAAATGCCGACCTTAATCACCTTTACGCTCCCTTCATCTCAAAAAAAAGGGAGGCCTCAGCCTCCCCGGAATCTATCTCTTTGAGAACTGGAACCGTTTTCTGGCCCCCGGCTGTCCGTATTTCTTTCTTTCCTTGATCCGTGAATCACGCGTCAGAAAACCGGCCTTTTTCAGGGCCGGTCTCAATTCCACGTCATATTCCACAAGGACCTTGGAGATGCCGTGTTTGATGGCGCCCGCCTGGCCGGCAACACCGCCACCCTCCACATTGATATAGAAATCGAACCGGCCGCTTTTCCCCGTTATCTCAAGTGGTTGCTGGATAAGCATCTTCAGGCTTTCCCGGGTGAAGTAGTCGTCAAAGTTCCTCTTGTTCACCTGCAGGACGCCGGTGCCTTCCTTCATGTAAATCCTGGCAATGGCGTTTTTTCTCTTCCCCGTCGCATAAAAACGTTTTTCCGTCATCTCTCTCTCCACATCGTGTTCACAGGCCCTGTTTCCCTCCCGTGAAGCATGAAATTATAAATCCAGAATGCGAGGACACTGGGCTTCGTGCGGATGGTCGCCGCCCTTGTAGATCTTGAGCTTTTTCAGCATAGCCCTCCCCAGTGTATTTTTGGGAAGCATCCCCTTTACGGCCGTCCGCAACACCTCTTCCGGTTTCTCCTTGAGCAGTTTCCCCGCTGTAATGGCCTTGATCCCGCCCGGATAGCCCGTATGGTGGTAATAGATTTTGTCGGTCAGCTTCTTACCTGTGAGGCTGATCTTTTCGGCATTGACCACAATCACAAAATCGCCCGTATCCATGTAAGGCGCGAATATGGCCTTGTGCTTGCCGCGCAGCCGGTGGGCAATCTCGCATGCCAGCCGGCCTAAAATCTTGTCCTCGGCATCCACGAGATACCAATCGCGGATCACCTCTTCCTGCTTTGCATGAGTCGTCTTCATCATTTCACCAAGTAATCATAAATTTGAATCTGGATTGATATGCAAATTTACCAAATTTGTCAAGGAAAAACCTGCAAAAAAATGAAAAAGAAAAACCTGTTTCTTAAAAGGCGGCGCCCCCCTGTCCCTCTCCTCCTCTTTTGACGGCTATGTTCCCCCCTCCCCCGCCCAATCCCAAGAGCGAGATATAGGCCATCACCGTGCGGTCGTACTCACCGGAGGTCACATTCACTTCAAATAGCCAGCACTGCCTCCGGTATTTTACACCGTACGTGGATTCGATCGTCTTTTTGTCCAGCAGGTTTCGTCTCAGGATGTAGATTGCATCTACCGAGGAAGTCACCGACGCCTTCAGGTAGAGATTGATCTCCTGCAGGGAGTCCTTTGTATAGCGGTATCCTGCGGAAATGAAGTCTCCCCTGTTGTCGAGGAGGGTCAGATCATAATTGCTCTGGGTCCAGTCACCGGTATTCGTGCTGTAGATATTGCGCGCCGCGAAGGAGAAATACTGAATCGGCGACAGATCCAGCTCCAGAGCCAGATCACCGAAGGGACGACGCTTGTCTGTATCCGGATCCGTTATCTCCCTTCTGCTCTCGCGGATGTCGTAGGTCTGAGCCAGCATGAGGCGCATCATCTGATGGTAGCTAGCCTTTCCATCCGCCCCCCTCGTTCGGGAGACGATCGTGTTGGTCAGGGCGTAGGTCAGGCTGTTCTGAGCCCCCATCCCCCCCAAGAAGTTGGGAAGGTTGTCCTGACGGACTTCGGGGATGTAGGAGTAAAAGATCTCCGGTCTGATCGAATGCCTTATCTTTTCCACCCCGCCTTTCCCGCTCCCGACGGTGAAAACCCTGCTGACTTCGGAAGAGAGGGTTCCGCCGACCGGAAAGACTTCGCGGGTGCCGTATTTGTCTTCGGTATCCGTCTCGGAATCGGTCCGATCCCAGATGTTCCCTCGGAATCCGGCCCAGGGGGTCGCCCGAAGATAGGGGCCGAGCTTTATCGGCAGGTATATTGTCGGATTCAGCTCCCAGAGATGGCCCTTCTGACCCTCCCGACGATAGAAATTGACGTATGAGGCGCCGAAGTCGAGCTGCAGGGGACTTCCGAAGAGAGGCTGCCTGACCCCCGTCAGGTTCACCGCCGGATACGCCTGAAGCGTGCCGTCATTGGTAGGGGAAGTAAAATCATCTGTGTATCTGGCCACGGCGGACAGGTTGTACACGGACCAGTCCTTGGTCAGGCGGACCGTGGAACTCAGTGACCCGAGAGATTCATCTCCCAGGAAGGAGATACGTTGAAACGGTTTCTCGCCGGATTGGGAATAGTTGTTGAGGTAATAGTTGAACGATGAAAAATCGCGGAAATACCAGGGGTCGGATACCCTGTAAATATCGCTCCGGATGTTAAAACCGGAGGCGAAGGTCGTTTCATGGTTCAGATAGAAGGACCAGCGTTTTTGATCCTCCTGCCAGTCGCGGCTCATCGATCCGATGGTCTCCGTCACCTGTTTGCGGTCGTTGATAAAATCGGCGTACAGGGTTCCGAACGATTTGGGGTTGAGGAAGTAACGGAGCTCCACCCCTTCTTTGAAACCGCGTTTCTCCATATAACGCTGGTAAAAGGTTGCATCGACGCTTTCTGAAATGGCCCAGTAGAAGGGCAGTTCGACATCCAGGCCGTTCCTGTCGCTGGAGAAGTTGAATAGAGGGAAGAGCAGACCGGACTGGCGTGTCGTCTTGGCCGGGAAAAACAGGTAAGGAAAATATAAGAGAGGAAGATCACGGGCGAGGAATCGGCCGTGCTTCATCGTACCGTAACCGTCGAAGGTCACATTGAGTTCGCTTGCCGCGAGGCTCCAGTCGGGCGTCTCTCCGTCACAGGTGGTCACCTTGGCGTTTTCCAGCCGATAGGTCGACTCCCCCTTCTTCTCGATCTTCTCTCCCTTGGCGTACAGATGGTTCTGGGCGATGAACAGTTTCCCGTTATCCACTGTTCCAGTCTTGGATTCGATATTGAACAACACCTTCTCACCCTCGATCACATCCTGATCGCTATGGATCAGCACCTGTCCCTCAGCGAGGGCCAGATTCGTTTCACTGTAAAGGGTCACGGCGTCAGCCTTCAGGAATCCCCGGGTAAAGGTGATCAGGACCTTTCCTAAAGCGTGAAAGGCGTCCTCGTCCTCGTTATAGGAAATGCTGTCCGCCTCGATGGTGACCGGTCCCTGGGCGATCTCTCCCCCCGAAGCCGGGAGGGCGGGGGAGGCGGCCAAAAAGAGAAACAAGACAAGAACCGTGCAGTAAAACCCTTTCCACCTTAGCATGACCAGCACCCCCTCATGTCACGCGTTCCTCCTTGATTTCATCCCACCGTGCACCGGCGCCGGCATGATGGATTCTTTTGATCTCCCCGACAAGATAGAGGGAACCGGCGACACAGACGAGATCTCTATTTCCAGCCTGGGATAGTGCCTGCTTAAGGGCATCACCGGGATTGTCGATAACCTGAATTTTTTTATGGAATTCCCTGGCCACCGGCAGCAGGACATCCAAAGGCAGCGCCCTGTGGCTGTCAGGGCGGGTGAGAATGACCCCCTCAGCCAGAGGGAAGAGCCTCTTGGCCATCGCCCGGTAATCTTTGTCCCCGAGGACTCCGAAGATCAACCATAGGCGCCGGTATGAAAAATCATTTTTCAGCGCCCGCCAGAGGGTCGCAACACCGGCCGGGTTATGGGCGCCATCCACGAGCAACATCGGTGCGCTCCGGAGGAGCTCCAGCCGCCCTTCCCAGCGGGTTTTTCGCAGGCCTTCGACAACGGCACGTTCATCTACCTTGAAGCCTGCCTTTCCGATCAGTTCCACGGAACCCAGCGCCAGAGCTGCATTGGAAAACTGGTGCCTCCCCGCAAGAGGGCAGTTAAGCCTTTTATACCGGCGTTCGATGCCGTAGTATGAAAACGTCCCGTCCCTGTGAATCCTGATGCGGATCTGCTTCCCCAGCCGGTAGAGTGTCGCCCCTTTTTCCTTACAGAGGGTCTTCAAGGTCTCGTAGACCGGCTTCTGCACCGCCGCGGTAAGGCAGAGCCCCCCCTCTTTGATGATACCGCCCTTTTCGCGGGTGATCTTCTCCAGGGTGTTGCCGAGATACTCACGGTGTTCGAGAGAAATATTGGTAATCACCGACAGTAGGGGAATGACCACATTCGTGGCGTCAAGCCTCCCCCCCATCCCGATCTCCAGAACAGCGATATCCACGTGCTGCCGTTGGAAATGGAGAAAAGCCATGGCCGTCAGGAATTCAAAATAGCTGACAGCCTCAGTCACCTTCTCTTTCACCTGTTCGACGCATTCTGCCGCTTCCTCGCCGCTGATCATCCCGTCGTTGATCCGGATCCTTTCCCGGAAATCGGTGAGGTCGGGAGAGGTATAAAGGCCGGTCTTGAATCCGCCTGTGGAGAGGATTGCAGCCGTCATCGCCGCCACCGAACCCTTGCCGTTCGTCCCCGCGATCAGGATGGCGGGATAACCGTTCTGGGGATTGTGGAGTCGCTCCAGCAGGGAACGGATCGGATCAAGCCCGAAACGAATGCCCATTTTGTTCAGGCTGGAGAGATACGCAAGCGTGTCTTGATACGTCATGGATGATGGATTCACAAAAAAATCGATGACATGTCCGATCTGGGAAAGCTTCGTAAAAAAAGGCCCCACCGACAGGGTACAAACGGCCCGACAAGTTCACCGTCATATCATCAGAAAGCCTGCTTTCGCTGAAGCAGAAGGACTTTTTAGGATGCAGTCACTTTGAAGACCTCATCCCCGGGCCGGACCCGGTCCGCCACCCTGATGCCGATATAGTCGCCGGCAACCGCCCGAAGTACCCTTTGATTATTGACCTCCATGGAATCAAGCGCCATAGTGAGATCTGT
>PNOO01000150.1 GCA_013824905.1 Syntrophus sp. (in: bacteria)
TGGGCCAAAAGCCCGATCGTGGGATTGCTCCCCTGTTCGATCAGATCCTTGAGCCGTTCATCCACCAGGCTCTCGCCGATGCCGGACAGTTTGAGGACCCGGGAAACGATCACCTCACGGATTCCCAATTTCTCCCTAAGATAGGGAAGGACGCTATGTTCCATAAAATAGCGCATCTCGTGAGGAACCCCGGGAACGGTGATAATCGCCTTGCCCTCCTGCTCCGCGATGAAACCGGGTGCGGTGCCGACCGGATTTTCGATCGGGATCGCTCCCTCGGGAATATAAACCTGCTTGCGGTTGTTAGGACTCACGGTCCTTCCCTGACGGGTGAAAAAATCACTGAGTTGGTCGAAAAGCTCTTGATGAAAAACCAGCGGTTTACCCAAAACCTCGGCCACGGCCTCCCTTGTCAAATCGTCCAGGGTCGGACCGATCCCGCCGGTGGTGATAATAATATCCGACCGGCTCAGGGCATTGTGCAGCGTCGATTTAATCCGCTCCAGGTTGTCCCCTACCGTGGATTTGAAATACAAATCCAGGCCAATGGTGGTTAACTGCTGGGCAATATGGGCCGAGTTGGTGTCCACAATCTGCCCCAATAGAAGTTCTGTTCCAACGGCAATGATCTCTGCTTTCATTGAGCTCTCCCGGATATAGGACAAGGACTTTTGTGAATAAATGCAGATTCGCTCCCCTTTTTCTTTGCTGGGAAAACCTTTTATCTTAGCGGGCCGAATATATGAAGATTGGTTTTTCGTGTCAACACAAATTAATGCAGCCTATTCCCTCTTTTTGTACACGCGGCATTCATCTGAGGGGGATTCATTTGATAGTACATCTTTATAAGAAAAAAATCAGTTGACAGACAGGAGCGTTCTTCGTATCGTTCCCGCGCATGGTCGGCACGTCCTTGTCCGCCTGTCTGATTCAGAAAAATCTCAATGTCTGGAGGGTTCGCGTGGGTATTTTCGGGAAGGTGATCAAGTATCTGCAGGATGAAGGGCTCTTCGGTGAGGGAGGAGGAAAACGCAAATTGGAGGGAGGGTTCGATCTCTCTCTGCAGATATTCTGCGCCGTTTACAGCCTCTATTTTCTCTATACCACCTTCTTCGGACTCGTTTCCCAGGAGACCCACGTGGGTTTCTATTTTCTGGGAACGTTCGTCATCAGTTTCTCCCTCTTCAAGGCCGGGCCGCGATCTCCCCTGAACCGCGTGAGCGTCTTTGATATCCTTTTCATCCTTATCATGATAGGCATCATCATCTACTACATCGTCGAGTATCCCAAGCTGGCGGAACGGATGGGCAGTGGGGTCAATACGATCGACGCCGTCCTGGGCTGGGCCATGATCCTCCTCTCCCTCGAAATGGCCAGAAGGACTGTGGGCAATATCATCCCCTCCATCGGGATCTTTCTTTTGATCTATGCCTATTTCGGCCCCTACTTTCCGCTGGGGCTGGGCCACTCGGGATTCTCGCTGGCCCGGATCGCCGAGAGCCTCTTCCTCTCCGGGGATGGGATACTGGGGAGTATGACCAACATCTTCGCCTCTTACATCCTGATCTTCGTCATCCTGGGGGCCTTCATGGAGGTGTCGGGTTGCGGGAAAGTCTTTGTTGACCTCGCCTATGCCATCACCGGGCGGGTCACCGGCGGGCCTGCCCTGGCCTCGGTCATCACGAGCGCCCTCTTTGGGACCGTCTCCGGAAGCGCCGTGGCCAACGTGGTCGTCGACGGCGTCTATACGATCCCCCTGATGAAACGGATGGGCTACAAGCCTCATTTTGCTGGCGCCGTGGAGGCCGCCACGTCGACGGGCGGGCAGATAATGCCGCCGGTGATGGGGGCTGCGGCCTTTCTCCTGGCGGAGATATCGGGGACGCCCTACATCACGGTGATCAAGATCGCCGCGATCCCCGCCATCCTCTACTATGCCTCCGTGGCGTTCATCATCCGCCTGGAGGCGGTCAAGCAGGACCTTAAAGGGCTGCCCGCCTCGGAACTCCCGAAATTCGGGGACGTCCTCCGGGAAATCCACCTCCTTCTTCCCGTCCCCATCCTGATCTTTCTGTTGGCCCTCGAGATGACACCCTTCATCGCCGCCGTTTACACGATCGTCGCGACGATCGTCGTCAGCTGGTTCAGAAAGAGCACCGGGATGGGGTTCTCCAGGATTCTCGAAGCCCTGTCGCAAGGCGCGCGAGGCGCGGTCTCCGTGGGGTCCATCGTGGGCGTCCTGGGGATCGTCATGGGGGTCTGCAGCCTGACGGGGCTCCCGAACTATTTTTCCCAGTTCATCATCTACCTCTCCGGGGGGCACCTCTTTCCCCTCATCCTGCTGATCATTATTGCCGGTCTCTTCATCGGCATGGGGCTGCCGACAACCCCTTCTTACGTCATTCTGGTTATCCTGGGCGTTCCGGCTATGGTCAAGATGGGGATAGAACCGCTGACCGCCCACATGGTTGCCCTATGGGTGGCCGTCCAGTCCAATGTCACCCCGCCGGTCGCGCTTGCCGCGATCGCCGCCTCCGCCATCGCCAAGAGCGATCCCTGGAAGACAGGCTATGAGGCCTGCCGATTGGCCTCCTGGATCTACCTCATGCCGTTCCTCTTCGTCTACACGTCGATCCTCAATGTGGGGTGGAACTTCGGTTTCATCACGACCGTTTTCGCTTCCATCATCGCCTTGCTCTCCTGGGGCGGAGCGCTCACGGGATTCCTTTTCAGGAAGACAACAAAATTTGAGAGGGGATGCCTTCTCGTCTCCGCCCTCCTTCTTCTTCATGAAGGTTGGACCACGGATATTGTCGGAGCGGCGCTCCTCGTCCTGGTGATTGTCCTGCAGAAGCTCTCTCCCGGGAAGCAGGGAGCACCCCCTGCTCTCGGAGCGTCAAAGGAATGAACTATTACATTAAATAAATAGGAGGTTCGTATGAAAACACGGAATATGGCCATGGTTTGGATCGGCGTGCTGCTTTTCGGCATCGTCGCCGGCGCGAATGCCGCCGAGGTCCAGAAGTACGTCTGGGGAAGCGGTCCCATGGGGGGCCTCTGGCGGATCGGTGTGGGCGCGGCGGTGCAACTGATCAATGAAGAGTACAAGGACAAGTATTTCTATACGGCCGCCGCATCCGGAGGCGGGATAGAAAATGTGAGGCGTATGATCGGCGGCGAGTTCGACACTACCTGGGCCCATACCAACGTCATGCAGGAGGCCGTGACGGGAACAGGGCTTTTCGACGGGCAGAAGCCTTTCAAGGACATGCGGGTGATGATCTTCATGGGCGACCAGGCGGTCTGCGTGGTCGCGCAGGCCAAATCGTCGATCAAATCCTTCAGCGACCTGGCCGGGAAAAAGGTGAACGTCGGGGCGCCCGGTGGGATCGGGGTCTTGCTCGCCAAGAGCATGTTTAAGGCCCTCGGTATCGAGGATCAGGTGAAGATGAGCTTCCTCAATCCCGAGGGGGCCGCCCAGGGGGTCAAGGACGGCCATATCGACGCGGCCCTGGCGCCCGGCAGCCCGTTCACCCCCTCCTTCGTCGAACTGGCCCGTTCCACGCCGATCAGGCTGATAGAGCCGACAAAGACGGAAGAGGACAAGATCGAAAAGGGCCTTCCCTACATGGAACTGAAGCTCATCGCCCCCAATACCGCACCGGGGGAAGGCAGCGACAAACCCAGAAAAGCCTTCTTCTGGGGCCAGTACTGGGTCGCCCGAACGGGCATGCCCGATCAGGCCGTCTATGATGCCCTCAAGATCACCCAGGAACCGAAGAACCGGGAGATGCTCACAAAGGTCATGAAACTGTGGGGAGAGTCGGGACCGGTCTTTACACCGGTAGCGAAGATGGGCATCCCTCTCCATCCGGGAGCGATCCGATACTGGCAGGAGAAAGGGGTCAAGCTGCCCCCGGAGATGCTCAAGTAAGCGCTCCGTCTCCCCCAGTATGGCCGGATTCACGGCGGATCACTGCTGCTGTCTGAATGTCCGTGCCCCATTTCATAAAAGCAGTATCCATCAATGACCGGGGCCGGTCGGGATCGCGAAACGACCCGACCGGCCCCTTAAGGACCGTGTGGCACTCTGAGGCGGCATGCCCCGGATTAGGCAATCCGCAACACGCGGTTCGCGCACCGTGAGTATGCTTGAAGCAGTAAGGGGATGCGTACGATGAGTATTGAACATCCTGTCACCGTTATTACCGGCGCCGGCGCCGGAATCGGCAGGGCCTGCGCCGTCCGTTTTGCCCGGGAAGGCGCCCGTGTGGTCGTCGTAGACCGGACGGATGCGGACGGTCGGGAAACGGTGGAGCTCTTGAAATCCAAAGAGGCGGAGGCCCTGTTCGTCCATGCGGATGTCTCGGCGGAAGATCAATGCCGGCATTTTGCCGAATTGGCTTGTGATGCCTTTGGCCGTATCGATGTCCTCGTGGCCAATGCCGGTGTGAGGGTTTTTGGCACTTTGTTGGAGTCGACCGAGGCGGATTGGGATAAAATCCTGGGAGTCAATCTCAAAGGGGTGAGTTTTTCCTGCAAAGCGGTCCTCCCGCGGATGATCGAGCAGAAATCCGGAGCGATTGTCCTGATCGGGTCGACTACAGCCCTGACGGGCCGAACGAACATGCCCCTGTATGACGCGGCCAAATTCGGCGTCCTGAGTCTGACCCGAAGTCTCGCCGCCACCTACGGAAAGGACGGGATTCGCGTGAATGCCGTCTGCCCTTCCTTCACCCTGACGGACTTCCATTTCCGAAAGGCGGCGGCACAGGGGATCTCTCCGGAAGAACTCAGGGAACGTAACAAGGGCTATGGTTTACTGGGCAGGCCCGGGGAACCGGAGGAGATCGCAGCCGTTGTCTCTTTCATGGCCGGTAAGGACGCTTCATTTGTGACGGGCCAGTATTTGATTGTCGATGGCGGGTATTCAATCGGCGCAAAGACCAGTCAACGGTCCTGATCACCGTTTCAAAATGCGACGCGTTCGGAACAGTACGGCCCTTTTATCGGGCAGGTTAAACGAAGGGCCGTATGCGGAATGACTCTGGGCATCTGCCATGACCGATTCGATTCAATACACAGTCAATAGCCCGTTTCGACCGGAAGAGATCCAATCGCTGATCAACTCTGCAGGACTCACCCAAATCAAGCCCTTGTCCAGGCTTGTGGGAATGATTACCGGGTCCGACGCTTACGTCACGGCTCGGGCGGGGGACACATTAATCGGCTTCGGCCGGTTGCTGACCGACTATCACAGCATCGCCTACATCAACTACATGGTGGTGGATCCCGCCTATCAACGAAAGGGCGTCGGGCAGGCCATCCTTGAAAAACTTGTGGAAGCCTCCGGCGATGTAGAAAGGGTTTTTCTCTATACCGATACCGCGGATGCATTCTACATGCGGCATGGCTTCACTCCGTCTGAAAAACGCTTGTATGTATACCGCAAAAAAGGGACGGAGCACGGTGGCCCATCCTGATTCTTCATGCGTCCTTTCCCCCGCATGAAACGGACATCTTTTTATTGACATACAAAAGGTTCCCCTGAAAGGCCGATCCCAATTCTATGGAAAACATCCCCCTCATGCTCCTGCTCTACGTTGTCGGTGTCGTCGCCGGGATCCTCAACGTGATGGCCGGCGGAGGCTCGGCCATTACCCTGCCGATGCTCATCTTCCTCGGACTGGACAGCCCTCTTGCCAACGGGACCAACCGCCTGGCCGTCTTCATCCAGTGCATCGCCACGGTCATCTCCTTCAAGCGGGAGAAGTATTCGGATCTGAAGACGAGCATGAGGCTCGCGGCGTGCGCCCTTCCTGGGGCGGTCCTCGGGGCTGTCGCGGCCGTCAAAATGGACAGCCTCCTTTTTCAAAAGGTGCTCGGGATTTTCATCCTTGTCATGGTCGTGACGGTCCTCTTCCCCAAATCCGGGAAAAATGAACATCGGACCGGGGAATCGTCGGGCGGATGGCTTATTTATCCGGTCATGCTCGGGATCGGGTTTATCGGCGGACTGCACCAGGTGGGGATCGGTTTTTTCATGATCGCGGCTTTGAGACACCTGATGAACATGGACCTCGTCCGTATCAACATGCACAAGGCGGCAGTTTTCTTTATTTACACCATCCCCGCAATGGTCGTGTTTGCTG
>PNOO01000151.1 GCA_013824905.1 Syntrophus sp. (in: bacteria)
ATTAGGGCTTTTCCTATACCGTATTTACCCACCCTTATCAATCCATTTTTCTAAAAAATCATTGCATTTTATAGATGACTATATTAATTAGCCGTACGTAATCCCAATACTGAGAAATGGGTCCGGGATCGGAATTCGCCGATGCTTGCGGACTCTTTTTACGAAGTCGTCAAAATTAAACACGGGGGAAGTTGTACATGCTCAACCTCATGAGGAAGCACGCCAGAAACTGGCTCATGAAGGTCATCCTGGGGATCATCATCGTCGTCTTTATCTTCTATTTCGGCTCGATGGGCGGCAAGCAGAGGGCGGAACGGATCGCGATGATCGACGGAAAACCGATTGTCTATGCGGATTTTCAGCGGGAGTACCAGAATCTGGTGGATGTGTACCGCCAGCGTTTCGGCCAGGGACTGACGGATGAGATGCTCAAAAGCCTGAACCTAAAGCAGCAGGCGCTCGATAACCTGATCAATCAGGCAGTCATACTCACGAAGGCGCATGCGATGAACGTCAAGGCAACCGACGAGGACATCAAGGCGATGATTCTCGCCTATCCGGGCTTTCAGAGGAACGGGGCTTTCGAGCAGCGGCTTTACGAGCAGACCCTCCGGTCGAACAAGATGACCCCGGATGAATTCGAAACCTTCCAGAGGAACATGCTGGTCACACTGAAAGTGGAGGACCTGATCCAGGGCGGAGTGAGGGTGTCCGATCAGGAGGTTCATGACATTTACCGGATGCAGAGTGAAAAGATCAGTATCGATTTCCTTCAGGTTTCTCCCAAGACATTCACCGGCGAGGTTAAAGCGGCGCCGGCCGATCTGGAGGCATTTCTCAAGGCCCATGAGACACAGTTCCGCATCCCCGAACAGGCGCAGATCAAGTATCTGGCTTTCATGGGTCAGGATTATGCGGCGGCAGCGAAGATCTCCGATGCCGATGTGGCCGATTACTACGAGCGGCATAAAGAGCAGTGGACGAAAGACAAAAAGGCGCAGTCCCTGGCCGAGGTGAAGGACAAGATTACGGCTGAACTCCGCCTGGTCAAAGGGATGTATGCGGCATCGGACGAAGCCAAGAAGGCCCATGACGCCATCTACCAGGAGGAGAACTTCGATGGCTATTCCACCCAGAAGAAACTGACGGTCCGGACGACCGGGCTCTTCCGTCTCAACGACCCGCCCCCGGAGTTCAGGACAATGGCGGATTTCGGCAAGCTACTCTCCGGCCTGCAGAAAAACGAAATCGGCCGGGTGCTTCAGGGGGAGAAGGGGTACTATGTCGTTATGCTTGTGGACCGAAAGGCCCCTTATCTGCCTTCTCTCAAAGAGATCGAACCGGAAGTGGAGAAGCGGTATCGGGAAACGGAGGCGACGCGCCTGGCTCAGAAGGAGGCCGAAACCCTCCTTGCCCGTTTGAAGAAG
The DNA here is from genome assembly GCA_013824905.1 of Syntrophus sp. (in: bacteria). Classification (GTDB taxonomy): domain Bacteria; phylum Desulfobacterota; class Syntrophia; order Syntrophales; family UBA5619; genus JAKAFS01. The sequence continues at coordinate 1,428 of PNOO01000151.1, forward strand.
GGCGGCGGCCTGGAGGCTGTGGCCCGGGAGAAGGGTTTAAAAATAAAGGAAACGGGGCTCTTCCAGCCGGGAGGCGCCGTTCCCGGCTTAGGCTCTTCGGTGGAATTGACGGAAGCCCTATTCCAGATCTCGGAAAAGAACCCCTATCCGGAGCAGGCCTATCCGGTCGATGGGGATTACGTCATCGTCCGTCTCAAGGAGAAGGGCAAGCTGAACGATGCGGATTTTGCCGCTAAGAAGGACGCCATCGCGAAATACCTCGGACAGCAAAAGAAGAGCGAGGCCTTCAAGGCCTGGATCGAAGGGAGTAGAGCCGCCCTGATCAAGGAGGGACGGCTGGAGTTCACGAGGGACTTCAAAGATCTGTAAGGATCCCGTTATATCGGCATCAGTGGGTGTTAGACAATTGTCTCAGGAGGAAAAATTGGAACGTTCTCTGGTTCTGGTGAAACCCGATGGTGTGCATCGCGGTCTGATCGGCAAGGTGATTGCCCGCCTGGAGCGGCGCGGGCTGCGCATGGTGGGGGCGAAGTTCATGCAGGTCGGCAAGGCGCTGGCCGAGGAGCATTATGCCATTCACAAAGGCAAGCCGTTTTATGAAGGTCTGATTGCCTACATCACCTCCGCGCCGGTAATGGCAATGGCCTGGGAAGGCCCCAGTGCGGTGGCTGCCATCCGTCAGACGATGGGCGCCACCCGCCCCCTGGAAGCGGCGCCGGGAACTATTCGCCACGACTTCGCCCTGGAAGTGGGCCGCAACATCACGCACGCCTCGGACAGCCCCGAAAACGGCACGCAGGAAATTGCGCTATGGTTCAAAAAGGAGGAGCTGACCTCCTGGAGTCGCGACGTGGATAAGTGGATTTTTGAGAAATGACGGCATCGTCCCAAATTCAAGGCTTTTGCGACTTTTTATGAGGTCGTCAGAAATAGGGTGTCAGTTTTTATGACCAGAGCTGTAAAGTGCTTTAACCTTTTGCCGATCTATGGAGCCATCTTCTTTTTTCGGAAGTGCGTCGACGAATTCGACATAGCCGGGTTTCTTGTAGCGGGCGATTCTCCCGGCCACAAAATCGATCAACTCCCGCTCGGATAATCGGACTCCCGGATTCAGGACGCAAACGGCCTTGATCCCTTCGCCGAACTTCGGATCGGGCACGCCGATCACCGAAACTTCCCGAACACCGGGATATTCCATGATCACTTTTTCCACTTCCACGGGGTAGACATTCTCCCCGCCGGGTTTGATCAGTTCCTTTTCCGCCTTCCTCCCGACGAACCACAGGAATCCCTCTTCGTCTATGCGACCGATATCTCCCGTATGGTGCCAGCCCCCCCGAAACGTCTGCTGCGTCAATTCCTCGTCTTCCCAGTACCCTTCAAACACCAGCGGTCCCCGGATCACGATTTCACCCGGTGTTCCCGCAGCGCACTCCCGGTCGAATTCGTCCACGATCTTCAAATCCACCAGAAGGCCGGGCCGTCCGGCAGAACCGGGTCTTTCCGAGTTTGGACACATGCACGTCAGCCCCATGGTTTCGGTCTGACCGTAGGCCAGCCAGAACCGCCCGGCGCCCAGGTTTTCAAACCGTTTCACCGTATCCGGCGATTCCACCCCGATGACATTCTTCAGGGAGGAAAGAGTGCATTCGCCGGCGGCTTGCGCATCGAGCAACTGGGTCAGGATAGGAGGGAAATTGCCGATGAAGGTCACTTTCTCCCGGTCGATCATTTTACCCGCGGCTTGCGGATCGTATCGGGACATGAGCAGGTTTCTGCCGCCGGCCTGCATCATCGTCAGAGAGGCCATCAGACCGGCAATATGGAAGAGAGGAAGAATATTCAAATAGGCGTCATCGTAAGTCAGGCTGAGGGCGCCCAGCGTATGGATCGAACAGGCCACAAGGCCCCGATGGCTGAGCAGGGCGCCGCGGGGTTTCCCCTGAATGGCCGCCGTATGGATGATCATGAGGGGATCGCCGTCGCCGACGGCATCCGCCTTTCCCGCCGGATGATTCAGGAGTGAATCAAACGAAGTAAAGCTTTGTCCTGAACGGCCCAAAACGATCAGATCTCTCGGGGAGGCGCCGCTGGAGAAAAGGTCGGGAACCATCTTTTCAAAATCAGGTTCGAAAAAAAACAGCTCCGGCCTTGTATCGGCCAGGATGTGCCTGATCTCCTCGCTGGAAAGGCGGAAATTGATGGGAACCATGATGGCCCCCCGGGCGGCGGCGCCGCCGGTTAGAGAAAAGAATTCAGGACGGTTCTTGGTCAGAACGGCAATCCGGTCTCCCCGGCGGATCCCTTTGGCAGCCAACCAGCCGCTCACCGCAGACACCTGGTCATAGAGCTCCCCGAAGGTGATCTGCCGGTCCTCCGACTGAATCGCTATCTTCTTTTTGAATACGCGCGCGTTTCTTTTGAAAATGTCATATACGGTAAAGTTGCGGAGGTCCATTCGCCACTCCCTCATATCCAATCAAAATATCTCTGCGGCAACAGTATGATCTGCCCTTAGCAAAGCGGCTGCGGGATGTCAAATAGTATAAAAAAGCGCGGCCTCCTGCATTGCATAGTATCAGGAGGCCGCGCTTCATACTTCAGACCCGGAAAGCTCTCTTTCAGGTTACCAGGAGCGCTTGGCCGACGCAGCAGCGAATTGCCTGCGCTGCTGCGGACGGCGGGGAGGCGTATAGCTTACGCTGTTTTCACCGCCGGTATGTCGCCGCGCCGGTTGTTGGCCCGATGGCTCTTGAGCCTTTATGACACGGTCAGCGCCTTTGCGGGCCCGGTTGAAGGTGCGGGGCGACTGCAGCTCCCTTGGCCGACCCGGGCGTCCTTGCCGAGAGGGACTCTCCGGAGCGAAGCTGCTGTAGTCAAAATCGGGCAGTTTGCGCCGCTCGATCCTGGCGCCCAGCACATGTTCGATCTCGCGAACCATGGTTTCATCCGCCTGACCTGTAAACGTGAAGGCTTCGCCCGTCTGTGAGGCGCGACCCGTCCGGCCGATGCGGTGGGTGTAAGCGTCGACCGTGTTCGGCATGTCGAAATTGATCACATGCGAGATTTCCTGCACGTCGATTCCCCGGGAAGCGATATCGGTGGCGACGAGGATGTCGTATTTCCCATCCCGAAAGCCGTTGATCGCATCTTGCCGGCGGTTTTGCGTCATGTTGCCCTGCAGGGCCGAAACGCGGTAGCTGTGCTTTTCCAGGTCCTGGGCCAGGTTACGGGCGCGATGTTTGGTCCTCGTGAAGATCAGGACGCGTCCGGTAGCGGTCTGCTTGAGCATCGCGAGCAATAGTTTCGTCTTTAGACCGTCGGGCGTCGGATAAAGGGCGTGGGAAACGGTCTCCACAGGGGCATTCATGCCGATCTGAACCGTGGCCGGGTTGTTGAGGATGCTGTTGGCCAGGCTGCGGATATCCTTCGGCATGGTGGCGGAAAAAAAGAGCGTCTGGCGCTTCGCCGGCAGATGTTTGAGAATGAGGCGAATGTCGGGCAGGAAACCCATATCGCACATGCGATCGGCTTCATCCAGCACCAGGACCTCCACATGTGACAGATCGATGCCGCCGTCGCCGATATGATCGAGCAGGCGACCGGGACAGGCGACGACGATCTCCGCGCCGCGGCGCAATGCCGAGGCCTGCGGGCCTTTGCTCACGCCGCCATAGATGGAGACGCTCTTCACCCTGACGCCTTTTCCCAGGTCGATTATCGTCTGATGGATCTGCTCGGCGAGCTCGCGCGTGGGGGCGACGATCAGGGCGCGTGTCCGGCGCGACGGACCTTTGGCAAGCCGTTGCAAAATGGGCAGGACAAAGGCCGCTGTTTTACCGGTGCCGGTCTGTGCCATCCCCAGTACGTCGCGTCCGGCGAGCACGAGGGGGATGGCCTTTTCCTGAATGGGGGTTGGCGTCGTGTAACCGGCGGTTTTAATGCCGGCGACGATGCCAGGTTCGAAAGAAAACTGTTCAAAATTCACTGAAAATACTCCTTGACTCCTTCTTGCCAAGTCGCACTCTCAGCCAGATGAAGATCTGCAAACGCATTTGCGGTTATGTCGCGAACCCAGGGTTCGCAAAATGATGCGGCGGCAATGGTCGTCGCAGGGCAGTTACGCATGTTCTGTTGTGTTCCGTGGCGTCTCAACATGCTCTTGCAGTCGGCGCCGGGGATCGGTGCGCATTTTCACCTGACAGAAACAACTTCCTGCTGGTAACTGTTCCGATAAACTTTCCCGTTATCAGGGTGGCTTTCCAAAGCCAAGAACAATAAAGGGGCAAGCACACAGCTTAACCCCTTTTGACTTCTGGTGGAGCTGGCGAGGATCGAACTCGCGGCCTCTTGAATGCCATTCAAGCGCTCTCCCAGCTGAGCTACAACCCCACTTGCTTGGCTTTCGCTTAAGAATTGCACGTTTAACACAAGCGCTAACGCTTTGTCAACACATTTATCTTGACATTTATACGCTCTATCATAATAATCAGCGCCGTGCCGGAGTGGTGAAACTGGTAGACGCAGGGGACTCAAAATCCCCCGACTCTTGCAGTCATGTCGGTTCGATTCCGACCTCCGGCACCAATAAGTGACTGCATAGAGTAACAAACTCGTTTTGACGTTAATTTTCTGGATCAGCAGGGCTCTTCCCTCTTCGCTTCTGACCAGTGAGACGGTCCCCGGCACTACCTACTGACGGATATAAGAATTCAGAATTCA
>PNOO01000152.1 GCA_013824905.1 Syntrophus sp. (in: bacteria)
CGCTGGAGAGGCCGATCCAGGCCCGGCGACGAAACCTCAAGCGTGTAAGGGCCGGGAGGCACGTCATGGACGTCGAGCAGATCCCCCAGCTGGTTACTGATCAGGGCGCAGTCATCGAGGGTCACCCCTCCTTGTTCCCGGTCCATGTATATCCGCACCACCCACCGTGTCTTCATCTTCAGGCATTCCACCTGAATCAATTCCATCCCGACGGAGGCGAGCACCGGTTCGGCCAGTTGTCGGATCTGTTCTTCCTGAGGTTGCATGCAGATCCCCCTCCTTAGAAAAAAAAAGTGGGCTAAAGCCCACTCAGCAAAACCCGCCGATGATCTGCGTATTTAATAGCACACAAAAAAACCGATTGCAAGGAAAAAATACGATTCCAGCTCAGGACAAAACGGCATTTGTGGATCTTGTAGCCCCTCATTTAAGGATAATTGCTCCTCTTGGGGAGTATTTAATGAAAAAGGGGGGCACGAAAAACTCCGTACCCCCCTTCATTTATTGGAGCGGGCGATGGGACTCGAACCCACGACGTCCAGCTTGGGAAGCTGACATTCTACCGCTGAATTACGCCCGCACATGAAAAAAGCTGTTATCCGCAAACGGATGCCCATCTTAATCAACAGGGCCATTTTGTCAAGACATTTTTGAGATTTGAACTTTCCGACGGCCTTGCATCACAAAAGAATTGTCAATCGCCCTGAAAAAGGGTAATTTGCCGTCATGGCAAAGCTGACCTTGGAGGAGTGGCTTGCAAGGGCCGAAAACGACCGGCGTTTCATGGAGAACGTCAGGGCGATCCGGCGGATACCCGCCCGTCCCGGCGAATTCGCGCCGTACCCGGAGTGGGTCCACCCCGCCCTGAAAAAGGTTCTCGCGGACCGCGGCATCGGCCAGCTATACAGCCACCAGGCGAAGGCCGTGGATCTGGTCCGCAAGGGGCAGAGCGTCGTTTTGGTCACCCCGACGGCGAGCGGTAAGACCCTCTGCTACAACCTCCCTGTCCTCCAGCGGATTCTCGAAGAGCCGGAAACCCGCGCCCTCTATATATTCCCGACCAAGGCCCTCGCCCAGGACCAGATGCACGAGGTCCATGGCCTGATCGGCGAGATGAAGGCCGACATCAAGACTTACACCTACGACGGGGACACGCCCGACGACGCCCGGCAGGCGATCCGCCGGCAGGGTCACGTCGTCGTCACGAATCCCGACATGCTCCACGCCGGGATCCTCCCCCACCACACCAAGTGGCAGAAGCTCTTCGTGAACCTCCAGTACGTGGTCATCGACGAACTCCATGTGTATCGGGGCGTCTTCGGGTCCCACCTGACGAATGTGCTCCGGCGTCTGGTCCGGATCTGCCGCTTCTATGGCCGCGATCCGGTCTTCATCTGCTGCTCGGCGACGGTCGCCAACCCCAAAGAGCACGCCGAGCGGCTCCTGGAGCGTTCGGTCTCCCTCATCACCGAGAGTGGGGCGCCGGCGGCGGCAAGACCTTCATTCTCTACAACCCGCCCATTGTCAACAGGGAGCTCGGGATCCGCCAGTCCGCCCTGACGCCGGTCCGGAAGCTCGCCGCGGAGCTGATCGAAAACGCAATCCAGACGATCGTCTTCGCCACCAGCCGCCTGAACGTCGAGGTCCTGACGAAGTACCTGAAGGATCAGTTTGCGAAAGGCAAACCGGTGGACACACAGTTCGTCACCGGCTACCGCGGGGGATACCTCCCCAACCTCCGCCGTCAGATCGAAGCGGGCCTACGCAGCCGAGAGGTGATGGGGGTCGTTACGACCAACGCCCTGGAGCTGGGAATCGACATCGGCGATCTGGAGGCGGCGATCCTCTGCGGCTATCCCGGCTCGATCGCCAGCACCTGGCAGCAGGCCGGGCGGGCGGGGAGGCGCACGGGCCAGAGCCTCGCGCTGCTGATCGCCCGGAGCTCCCCCTTGGACCAGTTCATCGTGGAGAATCCCGATTACTTCTTCTCCCGCTCGCCGGAGTTCTGCCGGGTCAACCCGGACAACCTCCTGATCCTGCTCCACCACATCAAAAGCGCCGCATTCGAGCTCCCCTTCGAAAAAGGGGAGCGTTTCGGCGGAGAAAACCTGGAGGAGCTCCTGGACTACCTGGAGCGCAAGGGGGTTCTCCACCGGGTCGGCGCCCGCTGGCACTGGTCGGCGGAGAGCTACCCCGCCGACGAGGTGAGCCTCAGGAGCATCAACCCCGAAAACGTCGTCGTCGTGGACGCGACGGAGGCCGGGAACCACCGGGTCATCGCCGAGGTGGACTGGGATAGCGCCTTTACCGCCGTCCACACCGACGCGATCTACATGGTCGAGTCCCAGCAGTACTACGTGGACAAACTCGATTTGGAACGAAAGACCGCCTACGTCCATAAGGTCGAGGCGGAGTACTACACCGACGCCATGACCTACACCAATGTCCGGGTGATCGACGCCTTCGCGAAGAAGCCCGGCAAGGAGATCCTCGTCGAGCACGGCGAGGTCCAGGTGGTGAGCAAGGTGGTCGGCTACAAGAAGATCAAGTTCTACACCTCGGAGAACCTCGGTTACGGCGATGTGAACCTGCCGGAGAAGGACATGCACACGACGAGCTACTGGTTCACGATCCCCCGGGACCGCCTCGCCGGGCTTTCCTACAACCAGGAGGAGATCATCGACGGTCTGGCGGGGATGGCTTACAGCCTCCACCACCTGGCCGCGATGATGCTGATGGCGGATCTCCATGACATCGACCGCGCCATCGGAGACAAGAGCGGCGAGTGGTTCGTCCGCAAGGACCGGAACTGGCGGACGATCACCACCTCTCCCGGGGCGGAGGAGAGCGCCGTCCCCACGACGGACGCCTTTGATCCGACGATCTTTTTGTTCGACGCCTATCCCGGCGGGATCGGCTTTTCGGATCTCCTCTTCGAGCGCCACGAGGCGCTTATCGCCTCGGCCCGGCAGCTCATCCGCGCCTGTCCCTGCAAGTGCGGCTGCCCGTCCTGCGTCGGCCCGACGCTCGAGGTGGGACCCACCGCGAAGGAGGCGGCCCTGGCGATCCTGGGGCTCATCCAGGGGAAATAGCAGAAATCACCGCCATTCGGGATCGGCTGGATCGCTATGAAACGGGAAGTGGGTTTCAGGGAAGGAGTGGAACTTACACTGCAAGTCATTATGTCGGACACTCATTCAAATGTGAGAATTTCGAATAAGCGTCAATCCGAAGTTGTTAAACGGAAGGATATGAAAACATACACGGATTGAAACAATTTTGGATTGACGCTTATTCGAAGTCTATCATCTTTGTTGAGGTTAACGATTTATTGCAGGAAGGAAGGATTAGGGGCTCATGAGCTTAATTCAGGATTGTTAACAATCCGTCCGATGGTTTGTTAACCGAAACGTCACTTCGGGCTATGCCACTGCCACTTCACTCAAAACGGAAACGCCATACGCCGATGAGGAAAAACAGGGTGGCGAAGCCTAAAAGCACAGCCACGGCGGGCAGGACCGCCGCCAGGCCGTAACCCCGGACCAGCAGGTCCTGGTAGGCGTCGAGTGCCCAGGCGTGGGGCGTCACAAGGCCAATGATACGGAAGAAAGGGCGCATGACGAAGCGGGGCACGAAACAGCCCCCGAGGCCGGAAAGGGTCAGGAGGAGCAGGATGGTGAGACTTCCCGCCTGGGCCTCCGTGCGGGCCAGGGCGGATACCAGCACCCCCAGCCCCGTCGCCGCGGCGGCGGTGGCGAGGCTCACCACGATAAGCCCGGCGGGCGAGTGGCCGAAGTTCATCCCCATGAACAGGAGGGCCACGAGGAAGATCACCGCAAGCTGGATGAGGTTGATCAGGTAATGGGGCGCCAGTTTTCCCGCGAGCAGTATCCCCCGGCTCACCGGCGATGCGAGAAGACGGCGGAAGGTCCCGTCCCGTTTTTCCCGGAGGATCGACCCGGCCAGGAGGCTGACGATCCAGAAGAGACCGTAGATCGTGTAACCGGGTACGTTTTGCTGGAAGGCATCGGGCCTCTTCTCGGCCCGCATCCCCGCGGGCGCCGTCCTCTCCAGGGTCACCGCAGGCGTGCCGCCTCCCGAAAGGCCTCCGGACATCCGCTCTCCGATACGGGCCGTCAGCGCCACCCGTTCGGAGGGGGGTGACTGGGGCGACAACTGGTCGAACAGATAGTCGATCTCCCTCGGCGTCATCGTGGTGAATGCGGCCTTCTCCAGGAGGCCCTGCAGGGTACCGGCCACGGGTTCCACGAACTGCGCCGGTGCGGCCGGGTCGATGATGAAGAGAATCCGAGTCGTCCGGCGCTCACCGGCGGCGGGGCTCTGCTCGAGAACAGCGGAGAACTCGGCGGGGAAGATGAGCGCGAGGCTGCGTTTCCCTTCGCGGATCAGCCGCTCGGCTGTCTGCCGGTCCACGGTACGCCCCTCCCAGTTTGTTTCGACCTGAAATCCCTTCCTCGTCCCCAGATCGCGGATTACCGCCGCCGCCTCTTTCCCCCGGTCCTGATTGACCGCGAGGATCGTGATCGGACGGTCGCCGCCGAAGAGGCCGCCCACCGCATAGCTCATGATCAGGATGAACATCAGCGGCTGGAGGATGATCAATGTTACGGCACCCGGATCCTTGAAGAAGATCTTGAGATCCTTTCCGGTCAGGGCGAATATCTGATTCAGCACGATGTCTCCTATTCCCGCAGACGCTTGCCCGTGAGGTGCAGGAAGACCCCCTCCAGGTTCGGTTGCAGCACCTCCAGTGAGAGGATGCTTACCCCTCGTTCCCTGCACAGCCCGATAAATTCGACGACGGCTTGGCCGGCGTCCGTCGTTTCCATGAGCAGACGGCCGTCCGTGGCGGAGGCCGCCCTGATATGGGGAAGCGCTCGAACCGTCGACAGGAGCGCCTCAGCCCCCTCACGGACCACTCCCGCATGGATGACGCCCCCTCCAAGAAGATTCACCAGACCGTGCGGCGTATCCAGCGCCAGGATCTGGCCGGCGTCCATGATGGCCACCCGGTCGCAGAGGCGCTCCGCCTCCTCCATATAGTGAGTGGTGTAAAGAATGGTCATTCCCCCTTCCTTCAGCTGCGCCACATGCTCGAAGATGAAATTTCGCGACTGAGGGTCGACGCCGACGGTCGGTTCGTCCATGAACAGGACGCGGGGTCGATGGATCAGACCGACGGCGATGTTGAGGCGGCGCATCATCCCGCCGGAGAAAGTCTTCACCGGATCGACCGCCCGGTCCCCGAGCTTCACCAGGTCGAGCGCCCATGCGATCCGCTCCTTCAGAGTGGCTCCGGATAAACCGTAGATGCGGCCGAAAAAGGCGAGGTTGTCCCTGGCGCTCAAGGACAGGTAGAGGGCGATCTCCTGGGGAACTAAGCCGATCAGGGGTTTGATCCGCTCCGGTTCACCGGCGAGGTCGAATCCTCCCACCGTCACCCGGCCGCCGTCGGAAGCGATCAGCCCGGCAAGGATGGAGATGGTCGTGCTCTTTCCCGCGCCGTTGGGACCGAGGAGCCCGAAGACTTCCCCTTCCCGGATCTCGAGATTCACCCCCCGCACGACGGTCCGCTCACCATACCGCTTGACCAGACCTTCGATTTCAATCACGGCTCGGGACACGATGCACCTCCTTCAGGGTGCCCGGTGATCAGCGCACCACACACCTGGCCAACTTCCGGCATTGGTTCTTAAACTACCCCGCCCTGCCCCAGAGCGATACCAAGCCGGCGGCGAGAAACATAACACCGATCGGACTTTTCAGTGGGAAAAGGATACGGGAAATATCCCTGCCTGTCAATCGGCAGACATAGTCCGATCGAATGTTCCGGGTCGATCAATATCGACGAATTATGGCGAATACATGGAGTGGGACGTGCGTTTGTATGACTGACCGGTCGAATTGCCCTGAACTGACAGGAGTGGAAATAGCGGTTGAATTTGCCCGGGAGGGTGGTATCATGGGCGCATGAGCGTATTGAACCGTTTACAGCGCCTGACCGGCGAAGGCTCTAAAGAGGCCGGCAGCCAGAGCGGCGGGAAGGCCAGGACCGA
>PNOO01000153.1 GCA_013824905.1 Syntrophus sp. (in: bacteria)
GTACCGTTCATATCGATCCGGCTGTCCTGAAAGTCGTCGGCAAGAAGGATGTCCCCCTTCAGGGAACAGCGGAGTTTCTCCCCTGTCAGTGTCAGTTGCGTGACCTTCAGCGCACCGTTCCGGAAGCTGGCCTTCCCTTCGACCTTGCTGAAATCGATCTTCTCGATACCCAGGAAGCTCTCGAGGAGTTGGTAGGCGCCGTTCGTCAACGTGAAATCAATACTCCCCGTCCCGTTCTTCAGGGCCTCCGTCTGCCCGTTGAAAGAAACCGTGCCTTTCAGGGTTCCCGTGATCGGGTGAGCCAGCGCCTCCTGGAGCCAGGTGCACTTCTCGATCCGAATATCCCGGAGGGTTACCCCCGCAGTGAGAGGCCCCTGGAGGGAAAAGAGCCGGGAAAGGTCGATCCTCCCCCTCGCCTCGCCTCCATAGCCCTCCGCCGCCATGAGGAGCGACAGTCGCCCCCCCAGCATGGAGATGCCTCCGGGTCGGATCGTCAGGCTGTCCGCGTGGAGGGTCGCTTCCGGACGGCCGCCAGGGCTTGCCGTGACGTTCTCAAACGCCATCCCCGGCGGAAAAGTCGGCTTGGTCGCGTCGATGGAGAGCAGGAGCTGGGGATGCCGGGCAGCGGCCACCGCCTTCACGTAATCCGTCAGAGCTTCCCCGGGGAAACGGAAGTAGAGGAAGACACACAGCACGACGATGCCGGCCACGATGTATCCTGCAATGGCGCGATTGATCTTCAGTCTCATGTCAGCGACTCCCTGGAGACAGCGGTTGATAGGTAAACACCTGTATCACCGCGCTCAGATATTCAGGACTCTCCTTCATCTTGACGACGGAGATCCTCCGTACCCGGATCATCTCCTCCGGCGATTCCACCAGATAGAGAAAATCGGTCAATTGCTTCATCGTCAGCTTGTCCAGTTTCACCTCCACGGCGATTTCCTCGTAGACCCCCGTCGGCGCTGACATCAGGGGGGCGAGCGAGCGAATGTTCGTCTTTACCGCCGCATCGCCGGCCCGTTTTTCCAGATAGGAAAAGAGGGTAAACCCCGGCGGCCGGCGTTCGCTTGCCCGCCGAATTTCCTCCGAACGCTGCCTGAGGACTCCGTATTCCCTTCCCATGGCGGTAAGCTCGCGGAGGGCCTTTTCACCGGCGGCGATTGCGCTGCCTACCTTCTGCCGTGCATCGAAGTAAGGAACAACGATGAGCTGGGAAAGCAGAACCACCCCCACAAAGACGATGCCGGCCGTCACCGTACGTTTCTGACTTGTCGTCAACTGATCCCAAAATTGTCTCATTTTTTTAGAGTCACCTTCAAATCGAACTCCACCCCGCCCCCCTGCTTCATCATGCCGGTGGAGCCGATCGTCACCGTTTTGAAGTATTTCGAGTTCACAAACGCATTCTTGAACGCATCCACGGCATCGAAATTCCGCGCTTCACCCTTGAGGCCGATCGCGTCTCCGTCCAGGCTGAAAGAGGTCAGGAGGAGATTGGCGGGGGAAAATCCCGAGATCTCCTTGAGAAGGTCCAGAACCGTCGCCTCCGTCGTAGTATCCCCCATGCCGGCGGAGAGTTTTCGCGCCTCGGCAATCTTCCCGCGGAGCTGGGCGACCGGATCGATGATCCGCGTCGCATTCGGATCACTTTTCTTGAATTCGGCGGCGATATCCCGCTTCAGTGAGGCCAAGCGGAGGCGTGAGCCGTAGTCGTCAAGCCCGAGCTCGACGACGGCCAGGCTCAGGATAACGACGGCTGCAATGGCGATTTTCTTCAGACGATCGCGGAACTCCCCGTAACCGGCCCGCGCCTCGGACGCCAGTTGCCGGAAATTGAAGCCGCTCCCCTTGACCATCGGCCTGGCTGCCAGGGCAAGGGCCTGATCCATGACCGCCGGATCCCACGACTGCCTCAGAGTCTCTTCGATCTGAATATCCCCACCGGCAAGAAGATCCACCCGCTCGACGGGCGCCGAAAAACTCTCCGTGAGGATCGTTTCGAGACCGGGTGTCCGTGAACCGCCGCCGGTCAGGAAAACCAGGGCGGGCGCCTGAGCGATGGTCCCTTGCCAAAGGAGAGACGTCCGGGTGTTAATCAGCTCGATGCAAAAACGTCTGCAGACCTCACCGCTCGCCGCTACCGCTGCCGGGGGGATTTCGCCGCTTCGCTTCACCGATTCCGCTCCGGCGGAATCGCTGTTCATGGCCGCCGCTATCGCCTGGGTCGCCACCTCCCCGCCGAACGGAAAGTGACGAATGTGGAGGATCCTCCCCTCACAGGCGAAGACTGCCGTCGTATCGCGGGCGCCGACGTCGAGCATCAGGACGGTCTCCGGACCGCCCCTGTTTCGCGTGAGGCGAAGGGTGAGGGAGACGGCGCTGACATCGATCACCGCCGTCTCACGGACGTATGGCTTAAGGAGCTCGGTCCTTTCTCCGACCAGGGTTCGGGGGGCAAGGGCCGCGAAGATCTCCGTCTTTCCCGCCCCTCCGGCATGAGTGTAATCGATGAAGACTTCCTCAATCGGCGTCTGGATCACCGGCTCGATGGCAAAGGCCAACGTCTGGCGGATCTTCCGGTCATCACGGAACGGAAGCCGGATGTTCCTGAAGGAGAGCATCCCGGCGTGGAGCGCCGTCACGCAGACTGTGCCGCGGAAGGCATCGTCAGCAAAGAGCTTCTCCAGGGCCTCCTTCAGATCGCCTGCAGCAGCGGTATCGATCCGGCGGAAGCCAAGCACACGGTATCCGCCCCGGAAGCCGCGGGAGAGGAGAACCGCTTTGACGCTGCCGCCGCCGATATCGAGGCCGAGGATTCTTTCGGGCATCATTCCACCTTCCAAGACAACAGTTTTATATTCCGCCGATTCGCTTCCCTCTTGACCACACCCGTGATCCGCTCGGCCATCCGGCCCTGGAGACCAACGGCCGTGATCCGGAAGGTATCGCCCCGGACGACGATCAGTCCCGCGGGGATGTTGATCCCGGATGAACGGGGGAGTTTTTGATACCAGCCGGGATCGGAAAGATCGTTTCGCTGATCCCGGCGATACTTGTCGAGTCGGTCGACCTCGTCGTCCGTCATCTCCGCCGCCAGCGCCCGGAGCACCGGTTTCGAAGCGGTGTTGATGTTGATTCTTCCATCGCCGAAAACAGTCAAACACTGCGCGAGACCGGGAGACTCTCCGGCGCCGTAAAACAGATCGCGGGTCATCCCCTTTACCATCAATAATTCTTCAATGCAATCAAGAGGTGCATTCTTGGCGGTGTATGGCTTTTCCAATCTTGCGTAGAAAGTTCCCTCCGCACCCGCACCGGTCACCTCGTCATCGGCGTCGATCCAGTCCTTGATCGCGTCCAAGAGCTCCGCGGCCTTGGCCTGCTCCAGACGGAAATACGGACCGGTGAGGAGCCGCAGGAGGAGATCGCGGATCAGGGGATTGTAGCCGCTGCCGATGCTGAGACTATTGATGGAAATTCTTCCCCCGTCGTCCTCGATCATCAGCTTGAAGGAAGCGTTGCCGAAGAAACCCTCGGATTTGAGGGAGATCATCTCGGTGTTCGCCCACAGATCCATCAGGGTGTCTGACGCGTTTTTATCGGCCAGGATGAGCGCCTCACCCACATAGAAACCGGATTCGGCGACATAACGGAGCCGGATCCCGTCTCCCAAGTTCACCGCCTCGTAAACCTCGGAACGCGTGTCCCGGTTGAGCTGGAGCGTCACCGCAATGATGATGCTGATCATCAGAAGAACGAGGATAAGCGCGACACCCCGGCGGTTCGATCCTCCGAGTCTCATGGGACCTCCGGACGGTTGAAGGGGAGACGGATCCGGGTCATGAACAGGGTGGGCCGTTCCCGATCCGCTTCGTTGACAAAGCTCAGACGGATCAGGACCGCAGCCGGAACCCTTTTCTTTTGCACCGGGACATCCCCGTCGGAGTTCCAGTCGTTGTACTCTTTCCCCTTCTCGTCGAAGAAGGTATAGGTCAGAGCCTCAACCCGGTCGCACAGAAGGAATCCTCCGGGGGGGGATTGCTCTTTTCCCGGATCCCGGTAAAGGCTGTCGCTTCGCGTGAGAAGATAACCCTCCTTATCCGTCCCCTCCTTGACGCCATACTCGATCAAGGCGATACCGCCCGGCGCCTCCTTATCGTTGAAGGCGACATGGGACGCGGAACGAAAGACGAGACGCACAAACTCCCGGTTGCCCAGCGCCTGAGGTTTCGTTACAAATGTGAACGCCCCCCGCCAGAGGGCCACAGACTGGAGGTCGCGGGCCATCCGATCGAGGGCGCTCCGCGCCATGCCGTAGACTTCGGCGTCGTATTGGGTTTCGCGGATGATTCGGAAGGTCCCGGTATAGGAGGCATAGACGGTGGACAAAACGATCCCCAGGATCAAGACGGCGATCAGGATCTCAATCAACGTAAAACCTCTGTCTTTCACGGGACCACCACCTTGTAAAGGGTAAGATGGTAGGTGTTGCGCTTCGTCATCCGGCTGTTGGTCACGGTAAGGACGATCCTCTTGAGGAGAGGGATCTCCTCCACATCTCCGACCTCCATCTCCCATTTGTAGTCGGGAAAAGCCTCCCCGAAATCCCCTTTCCCGTTCGCCATCTGAAGGGGGCTCGCCGCATCGATCTCTGCCATCCGCCCCTGGGCCAGGAGCGAGGCGGTGGTAAGAAAGCGGGAGTCTGACGCCATCGAGAGGCTCTGGGACTGGGACTGGTAAACTGAGACAAGCGCGATGGCCAAAATCGCCATCGCAATCATGACTTCCAGAAGCGTAAATCCCTCACGGCCGGCGAAAATCCGTTGCGGCAGTCGGTGCGTGACCGACCGGCTCGACACGCGCGGATCAGAGGCCGGCTTTTCACTCCTCCGGATTGAAAGAAAAATCGACATCTTTTTCATAAACGGTGACCGTCCGAAGAAAGGGGTTGAAGACCAGAGTCACCACCCGGTCGTCCTTGGCCAGATGGATGACAGTGGGCGTCGTATAACCCCGCCTGAAGAAGCGGACGACCGCCTCGCCCTCCGTTTTTCTTACATCGTCTGCCTGCCTGACGTCCACAATCCGGACCCCCCCCGGTAAGCGGACCGCCCCCTTCCGGAGTTCCGCCCGTTTCTCGGCCGTCGTATCGGCGGGGTAGCTCCAGATGGCCGGTTGATTAAGGTCGATGTGAAGGATAGTGTCCGTCTGCTCCCGGACCGATTCGTTCTGCAGTTCACGGGCGGCGCCGATGAAGCGGCGCGTCGCGGCCTTGAGTTCATCGTTGAGGAGGCTATCCCGGACGCGGGGAACGGCAATCAGGAGCATCATCCCGACAAGCAGAACCACGACGGACAGTTCGATCAGCGTGTAGCCCCGGTTATTCACTTTCCCAGCTGTTGATGTCCTTGTTCTTGCCCTCGCCATCCGGCTCGCCGTCGGCGCCTCGGGAGATGAGGTCGAAATCCCCGTGCGAGCCGGGGGAGATATAGACGAAGTCATTGTCCCAGGGATCTTTCGGCACTTTGCCTTTTTCGAGATAACCCCCCTGCCGCCAGTTTTTGAGAGGCGTCCCTACTGTCGGAGGTTCGACCAGGGCATTGAGTCCCTGCTCCGTCGAAGGGTAGTTTCCGTTGTCGAGCTTATAGAGTTTCAGGGCCGTTTCGAGGCTCTCTATCTGTATCCGAGCCTTCGCCCGCCGCGCCTCGTCCGGCCGTCCCATGATCCGGGGGACGATCAGGCCGGCTAAAATACCTAGGATCACAATGACCACCATCAGCTCGATCAGCGTGAAGCCCTTCTCATTGCGTTTCATTTTTCCCATGCATTTCTCCATTTTCTTATCCCTTTTACCAGACATAAAATGTATTGGGGATCAGCCATCGGTTCATCGGACGAGCTGATTCATCTCGAAGATGGGAAGTAGAATCGAGATAACGATGAATCCGACCACGGCGCCCATCATGAGGATCATCGCCGGTTCCAACAGGGAGGTTACCAGAAGGACATTC
>PNOO01000154.1 GCA_013824905.1 Syntrophus sp. (in: bacteria)
TTGCCGCGCGAACACCGGGTGGTGGTTCACGGCGGCGCGCGATACTACTTCTCCGGAGGCGCCTGGTACCGCCCGCAGGGGCCGCGCTTCGCCATCGTTGCGCCTCCGATCGGTCTTTTCATGCCCTTCCTGCCCCCCTATTACGCAACGGTATGGTTCAGCGGCAGGCCTTACTACTATGCCAATGACATCTATTATGCAAACAGGGGAGACGGCTATGTCGTCGTTGAACCGCCGCAGGGCGAGGTCAGTCAGGCGCCGCCGCCGGCCGACCAGCTGTTTATCTATCCCCGCCAAAACCAAAGCGAAGCGCAGCAGGCGACGGATCGTTACGATTGCCACAGATGGGCCGTGAGCCAGACCGGCTTCGACCCGACGCAACCTCCCGGCGGCGTTCCCGAAGACCAGAAGGGGCAGAAGCGCGCCGACTATCAACGGGCGACGAGCGCCTGCCTTGACGGCCGCGGTTATACGGTGAAATAGCCGGATACGGCGATGCCGGCGCCGGGACGGAGTTCTACAGGTCGAGCCCCGAGGGATTCCCGGTAAAAACGAGAGAAGCGCGCGCGGAAACGCTGCAAGGCTACTTCCGGGTAAGGAGATGCCCTTCTAGCCACTGCTCGACGTCGGAGAGCACCCGGTCGTGTCCCGGCTCGTTGAAGACTTCATGATAAAAGCCCTCGTAGACGATGAGCCTCTTGTCGGGAGAGGCGGCTTTTTCATAGAGCATCTGCGCCCCGGATGGATCGACGAGACAATCGGCGCCGCCCTGGAGGATCAGGAGCGGGAGATGAATCCGGTTCGCTTCGGCGCCGACAAGCCCCATCGCGCCGAGGATCTCCGCGCCCAGACGCGCCGTCATCTTCCCCTTGCAGACCAGCGGATCGTTCAGATACGCCTTCACCACCGCCGGATCGCGGCTCACCCCCTCCGCCGTAAGCTTCACCAGTCCCAGCCGGGGAAACAGAACGGATAGCACTCGTCCGATCAAAATGACCGCCTTCGGGACATTGCCGGGCGCCTTGACTGCGGGACCTGACAGGACAGCCCCGGCCAATCCCTCCTGGTGGGCAATCTGGTGCAGGGCGCCGATCAGCCCTCCCATGCTGTGTCCGATCAGGAATACCGGTTTGTCCGGCTGCCAGCATCGGATCATGTCGGCGTAAGTCTTGAGAGGCTCCGTATAATCGACGAAACGCTCAACATAGAGCCGCCGGCCTTCGGACCTGCCGTGACCGATGTGATCGATGCCGTAGACGGCATAGCCGATGGGAACAAAGCGGTTGACCAGGTTCATGTACCGCCCGCTGTGCTCGGCCAGCCCGTGAACCACAAGGAGGGCCGCCTTGATCTCCCCCTCCGGCAGCCAGCCCTGGTAATAGAGGGCGGACTTCCGGACGCCCATGAAGACCCCTTCCTGATGCTTCATTTTCCCATCCTCCTATTGGTCATAAGTGAAGATCCCGTCCTGAATCCGTGTCTTGCGGGTTGCGCTCCTGGTCATGGAATCGTTCAAGACCGATGGCCCGGGCCAGTCCTCACTTCTGCCCTTCCCCGAGGATTCCCGCGACCCAGTCAAGGTTGACCCGGGCAACCAGGTAGTCGCGGCGGGCGCGGCTCAGGCTGCTTTTTGCCTGACGGAGATTCAGCTCGGCGTCCTCGACCTCCAGGCGGGTCTTGACCCCCAGCTCATAACCCTTTTCCGCCATCGTCAGAAGCCGCTCCGCCTGGCCTACCGTGCCGGAAAGGGAGCGGACGATCTCTCCCGACTCCCGCACGGCGTTCACCGCATCGCGGGTTTCGAGGGCGACCGCATTGATCTGTCTTGCCTCGTCGATCTGGATCCGCCGGAGGTCGCTTTCGGCCTGGGCCACCCTCCCCTTGGTGCGGAAGCCGTCGAAGAAGGGATAGCTGAGCTGGACACCGACGCTCCAGGATGGGCCGTCGCCATATACCGTGGGCTGTTCAAGAGTGCTCCAGCCGTAGGCCCCCTTGAGATCGACACGCGGCTTGTCCTGCGCGCCTGCCAGGACGACCAGCTCCCGGTAGACGCCGATCCGGTAACGTAGGTCGGCGAGGTCCGGCCTTTTCTCGCGGGCCATGGCGAAAGCCTCCTCGTAAGACCGGTGGGGAGTCAGGTCGGCCTCCAGCCTCCCGGTCACATCGACCTCCCCATTCTCGATGGCCAGAAGGAAGCGCAGCCGTTCCCGCGCGGTACGGATCTGATTTTCCGTCCGAATCGCTTCGGGTCGGGCGTTTTCCACCGATACTTCCGCCGCCAGGACGTCGTAATCGGTGGCCACACCCACCTGGAGCTTGCGTCTCGCTTCCTCCAGGTGCCGTTTCTTCTGTTCGAGGCTGTGGAGCGCCAGAGCGTGGAGTTCTCGAGCGAGGAGCACGTCGTAAAATGCAGCGGAGACGTCGCGCCCGGCCGCCTGCCGATAGACGCGCAGCTGCTCTTCGGCGGACTGGAGGCCCACCTTCGCCGCCCGGATCGCCGCACTCACCTGACCCCAGGTGAAGAGGGGCTGGGTCAGGCCGATCTGGGCAATTCGGCGTTCCGTCCGTTGTGTCTGCATGGGACTGTAGATCTTCTGGCTCTCATCCTGGTCCCAGCCCAGGGAAGCTGAGGCCATGAGTTGCGGAAAAGCGGCCGCCCGTTCCTCAATGTATTTTCCCTGAGCCCAGGCGATGTATTCCCGGGCTTTTTCGATGTCCCGGTTCTTCTCAGCCGCGATCGCCAGGGCCTCCTCCAGCGTCAACACCCGTGTCTGGGCGTATACCGGCGCCGCATAGAGGAGCAGGACAACCGTTACAGAGGCGATCGCCATCCCGAGAAAGCGGGCAAACCCGATTTTTTCATTCCGACTCTTCATGCTTTTTTCTTCCTCCGAAATCCGAACTTTACGACCAGCCACTCGCCTAAATCCTCCATGAACGTGTACATGACCGGTACGACCAGCAGCGTCAGCAGCGTGGAGGTCAGGAGCCCGCCGACCACCGCGCGGGCCATCGGCGCCCGCATCTCCGCGCCGGCCCCGATCGCGAACGCCAGCGGCAGCATCCCGAAGATCATCGCGAGCGTCGTCATGACGATGGGACGGAGCCGTGTCCGCCCGGCGGTGATGACCGCCTCCCGCCGCTCCATCCCGCGGTATCGAAGAACTTTGGCATAATCGACGAGCAGGATCGCATTTTTCGTCACGAGCCCCATCAGCATGATGAGCCCGATCAGCGACATGATATTGATCGTGTCCCCGGTCATGAGGAGCATCGCGGCCATCCCGACGATGGAAAGAGGCAGGGAGAACATGATCGCCAGAGGCTCCAGGAAGGACTCGAACTGGGCGGCCAGGATGAAGTAGACGAAGAGCACCGCCAGAATGAGGGCCTCGGCCATGTACCCGAAAGTCTCGGCCATCATCTCCGCGTCTCCGGAAAATACGACCCGGTAGCCCGGCGCCAGCGCAAGCGTTTTCGCTGCCTTCTGCACCTTCTCCACGGCCGTGCCCAGAGGAAGATTGTCAAGGTTGGCGCTGACCGTCACCTGGCGGGTCAGCGCCTGCCGGTTGATTTCCGAGGGGGTGGCATAGGCCGAATAAGAGACGAGGCTCGACAGGGGCAGGAGCGTCGCGGCCCCCTTGCCGTTTGTCACGGCCAGATGCAGGTTTCGAACCTGATCAGGGTTCTCCCGAAGCTTCTCGGGAAGACGCACGCGGATGTCCACGGCATCTCCGTCCTCGTCCTCATATGTGGAGACCACCTCGCCGCCGACCAGGGCGCCTACCGTCCGGACGATATGATCGGTCATCACCCCGGCGCTCGCCGCCTTCTCGCGGTCTACAACCAGCCGGTATTCGGGGATGTCGTGCTCCAGGCTGATCTCGATGTCCCTGATCCCCCGTATCGCATACATCTTATCACGGAGCTCGGCCGCATAGGCCTTGAGGCGTGTGATGTCCGTCCCGCGAAGGTTGACCTGGAGCGGCTTCTGGCTCTGACCGGACTCGTTGAGTTCCTCGATGGAGGTGACCACTCCGGGAATCTGGATAAAACTCCGGCGGAAATCCTGCTGCACCTCCCTCTGGCCGAGCGCCCGCGCCGACCGCTCCTTGAGCTTGACAAAGATGACGCCGCTGCGAACCGTGCCGCTGTCTCCGGCGCCGATCGTGGCGTAGGTATGGGCCACGGCGGGATGCGAGCCGATCGCGCCGAGAAGCGCCTCCAGACGTCCCCGGCTCTCCGCGATCGAGGCGTCCGGGGCGGTCTTGAAGGTCACGTTGAACTCCCCGCTGTCGATCTCGGGAAAGAAGGCGGATTGGAGCGAACCGAAGGCCATGATCCCACCAACAAAGGCCGCCAGGGCGATCCCAAGAACCGTTTTGCGATGGTCAAGAGCCCAGCCGATGATCCGGCGGTAGCCGTCGGACGCCCGGTCGAACCAGGCGTTGAATCGCTCCAGCAGCTTCGCCAAGCCCGTCCTTTTCCCCTTGGCCGTGATTGCCGGATCGTGCCAGCGGGAGGAGAGCATCGGGTCCAGCGTGAAGGAGACAAGCAGAGAGACGAGGACGGCGAATGCGACCGTCATCCCGAACTGAAAGAAGAAGCGGCCGATGATCCCCTTCATGAAGGCGACCGGGACAAAGACAGCCACGATCGACATCGTCGTGGCGAATACGGCGAGCCCGATCTCGCTCGTCCCGTTGCGGGCGGCGGTCATATGGTCCTCCCCCCGCTCCAGGTGGCGGACGATGTTCTCCCGAACGACGATCGCATCGTCGATCAAAAGCCCGATGGCCAGCGACAGGGCCATCATCGTCATCACGTTGATCGACATCCCCAGGGCCTTCATGATGATAAACGACGACAGCACCGAGATCGGGAGAGTTATCCCCGTGATCACTGTGGAGCGCCAGGAGTTAATGAAACAAAAGACGATCAGGATCGTCAGGATGCCGCCCAGGATCAGGGTCTGTTGGACGTCGTCGAGGGATTCCCGGATGAACAGGGAGCTGTCGCGGACGACCGAGATCGTCGTCCCCGGGGGGAGTTCGGTCCGCATGCCTGCCGCCGTCCGTTTGACCGCATCGGCGACCTCGACGATGTTGGCGCCCGCCTGCTTGAGGATATCCAGCGAGACGGCCGGGACCCCGTTGACGAGGGCCAGCGAGCGCTGCTCCTCGACCCCGTCTCTCACCTCGGCAACCTCTCCGAGGCGGATCGGCCGGCCGTTTTTCACTGTGATCGCCATCTCCCGGAACTGGTCGACTCGGTCGGGTTTTCCCGAGACCCTAAGGTTGACCTCCGTCGCCCCTCGGTTCATACGGCCCAGAGGGGTGTTTACGTTTTCCGATCTGAGCCCGGCCACGACGGCGTCGACGCCGAGTCCCAGGGCGTTGAGCCTCTCGGGATCGATAATCACATTGACTTCCCGCTTCGCGGCGCCGACCAGGTCCACCTTGCCCACCCCGGCGATTCCCTCGAACCGGCGCTTGACGGTCTTTTCGACCAGGACGGTCAGGTCCCGGGGCGAGAGCGTTTCCGACCGGACAGCGAGCGACACAACAGGCACGGCGTTGAAATCCAGCTTCTGGATGATCGGCTCATCGATCCCTTTGGGAAGAATGCCGCGGATGGCGTTCACCTTGGCGCGCGCCTCCTGGGCCACCTCGTTGATCTTCTCCTCCAGGCGGAATTCGACCACGACGGTGGAAACCCCCTCGCGGGAGAAGGAGAAGACATGCTTCACGCCGGAGATGCCGTTGACGGCCTCCTCGACCCTTTTGGAGACCTCGCGTTCCACGCTCTCGGGGCCGGCGCCGGGGAATTTCGTCACAATGGAAAGAACCGGAATCTCCACGTTCGGATACATCTCGACGGGGAGCCACCTATACGAAAAGATCCCCAGGGTGACGAGCACCAGGACCATCACGGTTGCGAAGACCGGCCGGCGAATGGAGAGATCGGACAGGATCATGGCTCAGCTCCCCTGTTTCCGGGCGATGATGAGCTT
>PNOO01000155.1 GCA_013824905.1 Syntrophus sp. (in: bacteria)
CCAAACATGAGCAGCCAGCGAGAACCGAAGCGGTCGGAAAGTTTGCCGACCTGCCAGGAGAGCAGCATCGGTAATACGGAGAACGTCGCGGCGAGGATACCGACGGCAAATGGCTGCGCACCCAGCTTAAGCGCGTAAAGCGCCAGCAGCACCCGACCGGCCTGCACACTCGTCATGTTGAACAGCACAAGGGAAAAAGTAAAATAAAGGGGCATCAGATTCAAGAGGGTCAATACTCGCTTTTTTGTACGCTGACTATATGAAAAGGGCGGTGTGTGTCAAGATAATGTTAAGCCAAGATCAGGCAATTCGGCGTCCAAATCTTCCTGGACAGTATAGGGAAACTGCGCTAGTATTCCGTAAAAATCGGCCGGTTGCCGGTTCTTTCACGGCGCCGGCGCCGGATGAACAGCGGGAGGTCGACCGGAGAGCAACGGGCCTCCCATTTTGTATATGACAATTGTTGAGGAAT
Source organism: Syntrophus sp. (in: bacteria) (assembly GCA_013824905.1). Classification (GTDB taxonomy): domain Bacteria; phylum Desulfobacterota; class Syntrophia; order Syntrophales; family UBA5619; genus JAKAFS01. The sequence goes on from PNOO01000155.1 coordinate 473, forward strand.
GTGCCTGTGATCCTGTTTTTCCTAACCTTCTTCCTGTTGTACGGCGGGCTTCACCTTTACCTCTTCCTGAAGATCCGGGCGGCCTTCGCCCCAGGCGCCGTCATCCAAGGAGGCCTTGTCGTACTGCTCGTCCTGGGCCTTTTGGCTCCCCTCATCGTCCGCGCGTCGGAACGGCTCGGACTCGAGGTCCTGCCCCGGCTCATGTCGTGGACAGGCTACCTCTGGATGGCCGTCATCTTCCTGTTCTTCTCTGTTTCTCTTCTGCTGGAGTTCTACCGTCTTCTGGCTTATGTCGCCGGTCTTATCCTTCGCACGGACGTCGTCGCGTATCTCCCAACGGCCCGGACGCTCTTTCTCATTCCGATCGCCGCGGCGTTGATCATCGGGGGGTACGGTTTCTTCGAAGCGCGTCAGATCCGGCAGGAACACATTGAGATCTATTCAGATAAAATCCCAAAGGAAGCCGGAAAGATCCGGGTCGTCCAGATCTCCGACGTTCATGTCGGCGTTCTGGTGAGGGAAGGACGCCTTGCCGCAATGCTTCGGAAGGTCAGTGATGCGCAACCGGATCTTCTCGTCTCCACGGGAGACCTCGTGGACGGGCAGCTCAACAGCATGGCTGACGCCATCGTGCAGTTCCGGGATATCCGTCCCCGCTATGGGAAGTTTGCCGTGACCGGGAACCATGAATTCTATGCGGGAATCGATGACGCCATCGATTTCATCACCCGATCCGGGTTTATCCTCTTACGGGGCGAGGTCGCGACCGTGGCCGGCGCAATTGATCTCGCGGGCGTCGACGATCCGACGACCCGCCGCCTCGGTCTGCATGGAGGGCTGTCGGATCGGGAAATCCTCTCTCTCGGGGGGGGGGATCGTTTCACGATCCTTCTCAAACATCAGCCCTTGGTTGAAAACGACGCGCCTGGCGCGTTCGACCTCCAGCTCTCCGGTCATACCCATAGGGGACAGATATTTCCCTTCAGCCTGATCACGAGCCTGTTCTTTCCGTTTCACAGCGGAAACTTCCATCTGGCCAACGGCGCCCTTCTGCATGTCAGCCGGGGAACGGGGACCTGGGGTCCGCCCATCCGTTTTCTCTCGCCGCCGGAGATAACGGTCATCGACCTCATTCCAAAATAGAGAGTCTCTATTTTTTCACCTTGAAAAATTCTCCGAATTCATGCATGAAAGATGCGATGTGCGGGGTGTGTCATCCGCTCTATGGCACAGTGGATTTATCGCTGGGATCTGCTCTTCTCAACGGTCCATAAAAAACAGGCCGGTTTTCCCGGCACGTGAAGGGTCTCTTAAAAACCGATAAAAAAAGAAGGGAGATTTGATATGCAGGTCAAAGAGGGCATTGCGTTGATCACAGGGGGCGCCTCCGGTTTGGGTGAGGCGACTGCCCGGAGCCTGTCCGCCCTGGGCGCCAAGGTGGCGATTTTCGATATTGCGGTGGATAGAGGGAAGAAGATCGCAGCCGAACTGGGGCCGAATTGCATTTTCGTCGCTGCCGATGTGACGAGCGATGAGGAGAGCCGGGCGGCAGTGGAGAAGATCGTCTCCGCCTTCGGGACGATCAACGTGGCGATCAACTGTGCCGGTGTGGCCGATCCAGGCAAAGTGCTGTCAAAGAAAGGACCGATGTCGCTTTCCTTCTTTAACCGGGTCGTCCAGATCAACCTTGTCGGAACGCTGAACGTCATCCGCCTGGCCGTCGAGCAGATGGTGAAGAACACGCCGAACGGGGAAGGGGAGAAGGGGGTCATCATCAGCACCGCCTCCGTTGCCGCCTTCGACGGGCAGATAGGCCAGGCGGCCTATAGCGCTTCCAAGGCCGGGGTTGCCGGGATGACGCTGCCGATTGCGAGGGAATGCGCCGATTATGGGATCCGTGTCATGACCATAGCCCCAGGGCTCTTCGACACGCCCATGATGGCGGGCCTTCCCGAGAGCGTCAGGGTGCAGTTGGCGCAGACCGTGCCTTTCCCGAAACGGCTCGGAAGACCGGCCGAATATGCAGCGCTTGTCCGTCATATCATCGAGAATCCGATGCTCAACGGCGAATGCATCCGCCTCGACGGAGCAGTTCGGATGACGGCCCGATAAGGACAAAGTTTCTCAAGGAGGTCAATGATGGGAAAAGTGTTCAATTTGGTGAGGGAGGAAACGGGGATCGGCGTCATCACCTTCGACGTGGTTGGCGAGAAGATGAATACCTGGACGGAAGACGCCTTCAGCGGTTTTGATCAGGTCATGCATGAGTTGGAAACGACGAAGGGAGTCCGGGGGGTCGTCTTCATCTCGGGGAAACCGGAAAACTTTCTTGCCGGCGCCAATCTGAAACTGATTTCCCAGATCGAAAGTGCGGATGAGGTGCGTGGGACGATAGGCCTTTTCCACTCCTCCTTCAACCGTTTGTGTGCCATGGGTATTCCCTCCGTTGCGGCCATCCACGGCCACTGCCTCGGCGGTGGCCTGGAATTCGCCCTCGCCTGCACCGGGCGGATCGCCAAGGAGGGGAGGACGACCCTCATCGGCCTGCCGGAGTGCAATGTCGGCCTGTTTCCCGGCGCCGGAGGGACGCAACGCCTGCCCCGGTTGATCGGCTACGGCGCTTTCGAACTGATCCTGAAGGGGACGATGTTGCCGGCTGCGAAGGCCCATGAGATGGGGATCATCGACCGGCTGATTCCCGCGAACGGCGACCTTTTGAACGCGGCGAAAGCCTTTCTTGAAGAGATCATTGCCGGAGAAGCGAGCCTGAAAAGGCCCGCCCAGGACTTCTCCCAGATCGATTCCGTCGCAGAGATGGCGAGGGCGGGAATCCTCAAGGCGACCAAGGGGCGGGAGCTCCCCGCACCGATGCTGGCTCTCAAATCGATGCACGAGGGGTTGAAGCGGTCGCTCGCCGAGGGGCTCGAGATAGAAAAGCGGAACTTCGTGGAAGTCGTTCTGACGAAAGAGGCGAAGGGGAGCATCAACACCTTTTTCATCAAGGGGATGACGGACAGACCACAGGCGATGATGACGAAGGGATTTGTCCCGAAACCGGTGAACCATGTGGCTGTCCTGGGCTTCGGGACGATGGGACGGGGGATCATCATCGATATCCTCAGAAATACTCAGCTTCCGGTTCTGGTCAAGGACATCCCCGAGGCCCTCGAACCGGGGAAGGCCTTTGTCCGGAAGATTCTCGACGGAATGGCTGAAAAAAAGCGGCTGAAGGAGCCGGTGGATGTGATGATGGGGCGTCTTTCGATGACCTCGGATTACATCGATGCCTTCAAGGAGACGGACATCGTCATCGAGGCGGTTTTCGAAGAGATCGGCGTGAAGAGACAGGTCTATGGGGAGCTGAGCAAATGCATTCGCGAGGACTGCATCGTGGCGAGCAACACCTCCTCGATCCCCATCACCTCAATGGCGCCCTTCGTCCTGAAACCGGAGCGTTTCGGGGGAATACACTTCTTCTCCCCCGTCTGGCTGATGCAACTCGTGGAGGTGATCCGGGGCGAGAAGACCGCCCAGGAGACGATCGACAACCTCCTCAACTTTGCGGGGCTCATCCGGAAACGGCCCATCGTCTGCCGGGACAACGCGGGCTTTGTCGTCAATGCGATGCTCTTCCCCAATCTCATTAATGCGCTGACATATATAGAGGAGGGAAATGCCATCGAAAAGGTGGATCGGGCGATGACCCGTTTCGGCATGCCCGTGGGGCCCATCCGGCTCACGGATGAGGTGGGGATCGACATTCCCTACAAGGCCTTCGTCGGGATGGGCATTCGGCAAGATACTCTGAAAAACGTCGTCGGAGCGGGCCGACTCGGTCTGAAGAAATCGGGAAAGGGTTTCTTCCTGAAGGACGGAAGCGTCGATCCCGAGGTCCTGCCGCTCATCGCGAAGCGTTCTCCGCATGAGCGAACCGAAGAGGGGATTCAACTGGGGCTCCTCATCGCGATGATTCAGGTAGGGAAGGACCTCCTCGATCGTAAGATCGTCAACGATGTCCGGATGATCGATGTGGGAATCATCTGGGGGCTCGGGTTTCCCGCCGACAAGGGAGGTCCGATGAAATGGGCCGACCTCATCGGCCTGAGCAAAAAGCTCTACGGCAAGAATTTCTATTAAGAAAAGCTTGTGATGGAAGCGTAAGGCATCCCAGGAGAAGGCTACAGGGCGCCTTGGGCTTCAAATCTGCATGGATACGGTTCTCCGAGCGAAGGGATAGACACGCCTTCTGGGATCTGTGTTCTCGTCCGTCTTTATTTTTGGTTAATCCGACTAAAGCATCCTTCCTCATTAAATTTATTTTATTGCAGGCATGCAAGATTTCGAATAAAAATCACAAATGTTGGCCTGACAATATGGGCACTTTGGCGGTCAAAATATCCCTTGACAAGCAAAAACAGCCCCCCTATACTTCGACTCATCCCAAAGCAATGTCTTATCCAAACATGTACAAATATGGATCTCCCCAGCTTCAACCGGGCTCATGGAAAGAGGATTTTTTATTCAGATCTTCAAATTACCGAGCAAAAGTGTCAAGAAAATATTTGTCGGCAAGTTTATGGGTAGAGATCAATTAAGCAAAATTAGACGCGGCACACCTCAAAACGACCTTTTCAAATTCCAAACGGGAATTTCATGGAGCGGATTTATTTTGGTGGAGCACGCATCTCTTCAGGGGAAAATCAAAACAGAAAGGGGGGGTGATTGCAAGTCGCTTGGTGGCTTGAAAGGTTTTCATATCTTCTAACTCGGATATTCCTGAACCCTCAGAAAGGAGAAAGGAAATGAGCAAAGAAATCACCCGGAGGAAGTTCATCGAGGATGTGGCCAAATACTGTGGCGCGGGAATGGCCGCCGTTGGCCTCGTCGGCGCGACTACCAAGGCCCACGCAGTAGCCGACCTGGATACGCCGGCCCATGAAGGGGTCTGGAGGATGCGCGACACCCAGTTGATGCAGTACGGGGAATTTATCAAAAACGCCCCCCTTCCCAAGGATTATTTTGAAAAGCCGGCGGATAAACTGGTAAACGGAGGGGCCCCGGTCAACTGGAGCCATCTTCACCCCAATTATTATGCGGATGGGAAAAGATCCCTCGTCGGGCTGATCATGGCCACGGAGCTGGATAAAGATCTGAAAGGGGACATCAAGAAGGCCATGAAGCTCATCGGCGGCTTTGAGAAGTCCCTGAAAAAATCGGACAAGATCCTCATCAAGCCCAACATGAACACGGGCGACCCCTGGCCGCAGGGCGGCACAGACGCCGCGTTCCTGAAGGCCCTGATCTCCGTCCTGAAAGACGAAGGGTACACCAAGGTGACCGTGGCCGATACCTGCGGGCCCTGGGGACCGACCGACCGGGTGATCAAAAAGCTGGGTCTTGACATGGCCTGCAAGGAAACCGACACCCCGATCAAGACCTGGGAGCAGGAAAAGTGGATGAACATCCGTAACGACAAGGCTGAATACCTGGGTCGAATGGGCGGCGGAGACGGCACGGTAGGCTACCC
>PNOO01000156.1 GCA_013824905.1 Syntrophus sp. (in: bacteria)
CGGCAGTTTTTCTGCATCATGAAGGGTCTGATCGATGTCCACGGCCGCCTACTCCTTTACCTCGAAATTCATCACAAGAGGAAATCCGCAAAGTAATCTATATCCATTTTGCGCTCTTATTCCAAACAAAATCACACTAACCTCAAAAGGAAATGGCTTGACACCGGCCTGAAGGCAAAGTCAGTCATTTTTTTCTTGCAAACGGGTCATTGATCTGCTATACATGTCTACACATTTGTTTCATTCATAAACTTGAGGAGGAAATTATGGGATTATCTCGAAGGGATCTGATGAAAAAGGCAGGCATTGCGGCAGTGGGGACCGGATTTGCCGGTATATCTCTATCCATGGCGAGTAGAGCAATCGGTGCGGGGGAACAGCAGAACAAAATACCCGATCTTCCCTGGCCCTATAAAAAACTGGACCCGGCAGCCGTTGCGGAAGCGGCGTACGCTGGATACTACAAAGGAGCGTGCGGCTATGGGGTGTTCGAATCGATTGTAGGTCAGTTGCAAAAAGAGATCGGCTTTCCCTATACAACGCTGCCCTTGACCTTGTTTGTTGTGGGACAGGGAGGGGTGGCGGACGTGGCCTCCCTGTGCGGGGCATTGAATGGCGCCGCCCACGCCATATTTTTAGTAACGGGCGGCATGGATAGGAAACTGAGGGAGGCTGCCTATTCCATCATCCAGGATGTCTTCCTCTGGTATGAGCAGACGGCGCTTCCCGATTACAGACCGAATAAGCCCAAATACGAGATCATCAAAACGGTCTCCGGCTCCAATCTCTGTCACGTTTCCGTGTCCAAGTGGTGCAAGGCTTCAAAGTTCAAATCTTTTTCCAAGGAACGGTCGGAGCGGTGCGGCTGGCTCACCGCTGCGGTCGCAAAACACACGGCGGAGGCTCTCAATAAATATGCCGACGGGGTATTCAAGATGGCACATCCCCTTTCAGCCGCCGCGGAGGCGTGCAGGAGCTGCCATGATAAAGGGAGCAAGCTTGAAAACACGAGGGGTGTGACGGATTGCGGCGGATGCCACTTCACTCCATCGATGAAGCAAGATCATTCGAAATTTTAGGGTATCGGGAAAGAGAAAAGAGAGACCCCCTTCGTATCCTTCGATTTCGGGCTGCAGGGGGCCTTTTTTCTCTTCCTGCTTGTCACACCGCGGCCTTCCTCCCTATTATGCTTGCAGTCGTATTTGACATGGTCAGTTGCACAGGGAAATCTGCTTTTTTCGAACATGGAACACCTTGACAAACCCTCTTGCGTATAGATATATTTAGATTAACGCTGCTAAGGACGATAACAGCAGTCTGATTTCAAGGACGCACGCCATGGATAACGGGGAGAATAGTTACATCACAAAACACCGTCAGATCATTGAAGCCATTACCACGGCAATTGAAGGGGATCGCCTCAAGCCTTACGATCGTCTTCCCTCGGAAAAAGAGTTGTGCGAGCAATGGCAGACCAGTCGGAGCACGGTGCGCAAGGCAATGGATCAGCTCGCGGATCGAGGAAGGATTTTTCGTGTGCCGGGTAAAGGCAGTTTCGTAGCATTCCCGAAGATATCGCATCAAACGTCTCAAGTTCTGAGCTTTTCGGAAAAAATGAAAGCTCAGGGTTTGGAAGTCGAGACGAAACTCATACTCAAAGAGATCATTGACCCCGGCGAAGAGATCGCTGCAGCCCTGCTACTGACCCAACCGGCCCGCGCCTTAAAGATTCAGCGGTTGAGAATTGTAAAAGGTGAGCCCATGGCGCTGCAAACCGCTTTCATGCCCGCGAACATCTGCAAAAATCTCATGCAAGAAGACCTTGAAACAAAGTCCCTGAATCGTTTGTTTGAGGAGCAGTGCAATATCCACTTGTCTCGTAGCGACATCTGGATCGAAGCTCCGATCATCTCCAAAAAAGAACAGAAGCTGTTGGGAAATCCCCGTGTCCCCCTTTTTTTGGCAGTCGTCGGTGTGACGTTCGACCAGAACGACAAACCGGTGCGATTCAGCCGCGGTGTTTTTCGCGGGGACCGGGTACGGCTGAAGATCAACGATACGGGTGTCTTTGATCTGGACTATACAGGCCTTCTCGGTTAGGTATCTGTCGCCGGAATCTTAACGCATACAAGAAGAGAGGTGTCTGCTTCCGTGGAATGACCGGATTGGACGGCAATTGCTGCCATGACAAGGAGCGGCACATTTTCTTGAGATCGGAAGCGGGACATTGTAAAGAAAGAGGGTAAAATATGGCTAAACGTTTCGAAGGGATCTATCCGCCGGTCATCACGAGCTTTACCGAAGACGGCGATATCTATGAAAAAGGGATTCGCCATGTGGTCCGCTATCTGATGAGCGAAGGCGCTCATGGCTTTTTCATCAACGGCTCCTATGGCAGTTGTGTTCTGATGTCTCTCGAGGAACGAAAAAAGGTTGCGGAAATCATCCACAATGAGGTAAGCGGCCGGCTCCCGATCATCACCCATGTCGGCGAAGCATCCACGCGGGCGACGATCGAACTGGCCAAACACGCCGAGGGACTTGGGTCGGCTGCGGTGGCGGCTGTTGCGCCCTATTACTACCCCGGAGCGAACGCCTACGATGAGAGTCAGATTATTCGCCATTATGCCGATATTGCAGCATCGGTCCGTGTGCCGACATTCATGTATAACAATCCCAAGACAAGCGGCTATACATTGACCTCCGAATTATTGGTCAAGCTGGTGAAGGTCGGAGTGATGGGAATGAAGGAATCCAGCGGCAGCTTTACCCTGCTCGGTGAGTTCAATCAGGCGGCTACCCAAGTGAACCCCGACTTTGTCTGCATGTCCGGTTCGGTAGGTCTGATTCAGCCGGCATTCAACATCGGCATCAGGGGATGTGTCTCGGGAACCGCAAACGCCTTTCCCGAACTGACCGTTTCCCTGTACAATGCCTTGGAAGCCCGCGACTGGGAAAAATCCAAAGAACTGCAAAACCTCGTCATTGCCCAGCGGAAGATCCAGGCTACCAGCGGATTCCGTCCGGCGGGATGCTATACTTTCCTCAAGTTGAAAGGGATCGATTGCGGCACGGTCCGCCGACCCTGGCGGGAACCGAACGATCAGGAGGCCCGATACATGAAAGAGGAAGCCATCAAACTCGGCCTGCTCAGGGGAGACGGTCTCATCGGTAGATGAGAGAGACATTACGAGAGAAGCGCTTTACGGACGTATGAGGGAAAAATTCACCCTGTGACAGAAGCGATGTTCTCGCGAAGTGGGTGAATCCCCGCCTTATCACCCCCACCGTAGAAAACAATTCCCTTGAACACAGAAATGATGCCGGACCTGCCGAAAGCCTTTTGGCCTTCGACAGGTCCGGCACATTTTTCACGGTCGGTTCCCCATGCTGTTTAGAAAGTCGGCACCGGAAAGAGAACGCCTCCAAAGATCAGGTAAGACAAAATCAGCGTCCAGAAGATGTTGAACGCCTGAGCGGTAAGAAACACTAAGGCCGGTTTTCCGCCGCCCATTGCAATGAGTTCGCTGAACTTGGTCTCCAGACCGATGCAGAGGAACGCCAGCGTGAACCACCATCCCCGGAGCCCCGAAGTGATGCCCGTTACTCCTTTTGCCTGAGCTTCCGCCATGAAGAAGGAAAAGACGATGGAGGCGACGATGAACCCGAGGACGAACTTCGGGAAACGGGTCCAGATCTGCATAAGGCTTGGCTTTTCTCCCCCGGCTGCCTGCCCTTTGAAGGCAAACCAGAGGGCCAGGAAGAAGGCCGCAAATCCGATCAGGACGTTCTGGGCCATCTTGACGACGACGGCCACACTCATGGCCTCCGGGCCGGCGATCGCACCCGCCGCCACGACTGCCCCCGTCGTGTCGATGGTCCCGCCGAGCCAGGCCCCTGCCACGGCAGGCGACATCCCCACCCACTTGGCAATGAGGGGCATGAGAATCAGCATGGGAATGGCGCACAGCAAAACCAGCGAGATCGTATGGCTGACCTTCTTGGAGTCGCCCTGGACGGCGCCGCCGGCGGCGATGGCGGCAGAGACGCCGCAGATCGAGACGGACGCGCCGATAATGGACGAAAATTCGTCGTCAAGTCCCACTTTGCGGGCAAACCAGAGGCAAAAGTAGAAAACGACCCCGATGACCAGAACGGACTGGACCATTCCATAGGCGCCCACCTTGGCGATGGTGCCGAAGAGGACCTCCGCCCCCAGAAGGACCAGACCGATCTTGATAAAATATTCCGTCTTGATGGCCGATTTCAACCACGCGGGTACGCCGACGCTGTTGCTGATCAGAAGCCCGAAGATCAGAGCCCAGAAGACGACCTCCAGGCCGTAGTATTTGACGATATCGTTTTCGGATACGAAATAGGCAAGGGCCGAGAGGATGAACACGATGGGAAACCCGGCCATGAACTTGCCTACCGGCAGTCCCATGAAGGCCATGCCGATAACGCCGAGGATCGCAAACCCGATAAACAGGTAGAGCGCCTTCAGAAGGTTTTCACCGGCGAAGACCTTCTCTACGGTAGCCCCTGCGTCGCCCTTGATGTCCGAGGCCAGCTTTGCGGCCTTCTTCTGGAAGTCCTTGTCCTTGACCTCCTTGGCTGCCGCTTCCAGCTTGCCGGCGGCTGCGCCGATCGCCTTCCGGTCCTTGGCATCCAGAGCCGCTTTAAGCGCCGCCGCTTGTTCTTTCAAAACAGGTTCAGCCTTCGTTTCCGCGTCCTTGGCGGCGGAATCCACTTTTTTTGCATACCCGGCGATCTTGTCCTGGAAGGATCCGTCCCCGATCCATTTCCATCTGGGCAGCGACATCGTCGCCCCCGCCAGGAAGAAGATGAGGATAAAAAACCCGATCCAGACGGACATCCAATCATCGCTTTTCCACAGAACAGACCAGTTGATACCATTATTTTTCTCCGCCATTAATCCATACCTCCCTTCGTAATAAAAATTGTCCTGAGATCACTGTGAACTGAAGGTGCGCAATGAACCTTCATCCATGAGGGACCATCTGATCTTTCAGTCCCCATGCACACGCTTATAAAAGAACCCCATCATCAAAATAAGTGTTGCATATCCCGATTCAATATGCGCATGATGCCAAACGTGTAGACATGTATAGCAGAGCAATTGATATATTGCAATAGATAAATAAAAATAATTTCGTCCTGTTCAGGTCATGCCTGTCCGAGATACGTCGGCTGTGATTTATTAAAAACCGCCGTGTTTTTTGAGAAAACTGGGCTATCCGTATGCGCAGCAGGAGAGAACAATGATTACCCGTGAAGAGGAAGCCAGTGTCCTGACAAGAGCCTATGTTCCGGAACATATCGTGAGCCTCATGACCCTGATCTCAAAAGGAGAACCTTTTCTCATCGAGGACCACCTGGGTTTTGTGAAGGACAACTGGCTCATCCTTGTCGGATATCCTCTCGAAGGACATTTTTCACAGGAAAAGTGTGAGCGGATGTGGCATCAGGCCGTTGACACATTCCGGCCTGAAACCCTCTGGTTCATCGGACCGGAGGCCCCTTCTCCCCTCGCGGACTCCTGCACTGAAAGACAGACGGATCAATACTACACGCTTGACATCGGGCAGATGGTGTTGAAGCCTGCTCTCCAGCGAGCGATCGATAAAGCCTCGGAAAAATTGATCATCGAGAGGGGACACTCTATTGGTAAGGAACATGAGGCGCTGATCTCAGAACTCCTGAAGAGAGAAAAATTGCCGGATCGAGTGAGGGAACTCTACCGTGCCATGCCCGAGTACGTCGGTCGTTCATCGAGCGCCTGGATGCTCAACGCGCGCGATAAGGCGGGAAGACTCTGCGCCTTCACTGTCGTCGAGCTTGGGGCAAAGAATTTTTCCGCCTACATCCTCGGTTCGCATTCCAAAAAACACTACATCCCCCATGCCTCCGACCT
>PNOO01000157.1 GCA_013824905.1 Syntrophus sp. (in: bacteria)
CGTGAAGCACATCCCTCCGTCGCCGTAACAGCCCAAGGGCTTGGCGGGGAAGAAGGAGGTGCAGGCGATGTGACCGAAGGCGCAGGCCTTGCGTCCTTTGTACTCGCCGCCGAAGGACTGGGCGGCGTCCTCGATGATCTTGAGACCGTGACGGGCGGCGATGGCGGCGATGGCGTCGTAGTCCGCGGGCAGACCGAAGAGGTCGACGGGAACAACGGCGCGGGGGCGGAGGGTTTCCCCTGTCGTCTTGGCACGGTCCTTGGTACGGCGGTCGATAATACGCCGGTCGGGGAAGGCCGCCTGAATGGCCGCCACGCCGGGGCTGCTGTCCCCGACGGCGGCGGGTAGCGGACCTTGGAAAGGATTTCCCCTCAGGCTGACGATCGCCTGCTCCAACTTTTTCGGGTCGATGTTGAAGGTGACAGGGTCGATGTCTACGAAGACCGGCGTTGCGCCGAGGAGGCTGATGACCTCGGCCGTCGCGATGAATGTGAAAGGCGTTGTGAAGACGGCGTCTCCCGGGCCGATCCCGAGGGCCATGAGGGCCATGAGGAGGGCGTCCGTTCCCGAGGCGCAGCCGACGGCGTGCTTTGCTCCGACGTAGCCGGCGAGGATCTGCTCCAGCGCCCGAACCTCCGGCCCGTTGATGTACTGACCGTGGGTGAGGACCCGAGCCATATTGGCATTCAATTTATCCGCAATGCGTCGCTGTTGGGCGGCAAGATCAATAAAGTCCATCATTCATGATCCTTTCCGTTCCCCCCCGCCCTCATTCCTCACGTGGGAGAGGAAAGGGGAAAAGAGGGAGGTTATTTCTGCTTCCGCTCCCAGTCCCAGGCGGTACGGATGATGAATTCGAGATCGTCGTGGCGCGGCTGCCAACCGGTAAGGCGGCGCAAAAGGCTGCTGTCTGCCACGAGGGCCGGAGGATCGCCGGCGCGCCGGCCTGTCTCCTCCACGGGAAATGCGATCCCGGTGACCTTCCTTGCCGTGGCGATCACCTCGCGGACCGAGTAGCCATGGCCGTAACCGCAGTTCATGATCGTTGTCCCGCCGGTTTCGACCAGGCGGTCAAGGGCAAGGAGGTGGGCGACGGCAAGGTCGTCCACGTGGATGTAATCGCGGATGCACGTGCCGTCCGGCGTCGGGTAATCCGTACCGTAGACGGCGAGTTTCGGGTATTCGCCTTTGGCGGTCTTCAACGCCCGGGTGATCAGGTGTGTCGCTTCTTGGTATGCCTGGCCGATTCTGCCTTCCGGATCCGCCCCGGCGACGTTGAAGTACCGGAGCGCCGAATAGCGGAAATCCGTCGCGGTCGAGAGATCGGCGAGGACCGTTTCGATCATCATCTTCGAGGCGCCGTAAGGATTGATCGGCGCGAGCGGCGCCTGCTCGTCGACGGGGATATTTACGGGAATGCCGTAGACGGCGGCGGTCGAAGAGTAGATGAGGCGTCGGACGCCCGTCTCCCGCATCGCATCGAGGAGGTTCAGCGTGTTGATCACGTTGTTCCGATAGTAGGTAAGGGGCATACGGACCGACTCCTCCACCTGGATCGAGGCGGCAAAGTGCATGACCGCCTCCGGCCGGAAGGCCTTCAGCGTCTCCGTGATGAAGCGCTTGTCGGCGAGGTCGCCGCGGACGAGGAGGCCGGAGAGGATCGCCCATTCATGGCCGGTGGAGAGGTTGTCGTAGATGACAAGGTCGTGGCCCGCTTCACCCAGTGTCCTTACGACATGGCTGCCAATATAGCCGGCGCCGCCGGTGACAAGAATTTTCATAGAAACCCTTCTACCCCATCCCTCCGGAAAAGACAAGAGGTGATACAAAAGGGCAGTCATCTCAATGGGTAAAAATATCGACGGGAATTCCTTGACAGATCCCTGCCCGCCTCTCTATAATGCACCGGTTTTAAAGAGGGGAGTACGGAGAGATGTCCGAGCGGCTGAAGGAGCACGACTGGAAATCGTGTGTACGCCCCCAAAGGTGTACCGCGGGTTCAAATCCCGCTCTCTCCGCCATAGAGCATAGAGGGTCGGGTTTCCTGACCCCCATACAGGGAAGATAGCCGGGCCCCGCGCGACGTCGGTCTGTGAACCCCGTCAGGTCCGGAAGGAAGCAGCGGCAGCAGTCTCCGGCGTGTGCTGCGGGCAACCCGGCTATCCCTTTCCCCCTCACGCCTTGCCTCTGGGGGTTTTTTACGAAGTCGTCAGGAGTACCCTTGGAATACCTCGTATTAGCCAGAAAATGGAGACCCCAGATCTTCGAAGACGTCCTGGGGCAGGAGCATGTGGTCCGGACGCTCAAAAACGCGATCACCCAGGAGCGTATCGCCCACGCCTTTCTCTTCAGCGGGCCGCGGGGGGTGGGAAAGACCTCGATCGCCCGGATCCTGGCGAAGGCGCTCAACTGCGACCGGGGTCCGACGCCGACTCCCTGCAATGTCTGTACTCACTGCAGAGAGATCACCGACGGGATCGCGATCGACGTCCGGGAGATCGACGGCGCCTCCAACCGGGGTATCGACGAGATCCGGGAGCTCCGCGAAAACGTGAAGTTCGCACCCGCCTCCTGCCGCTACACAGTCTATATCATCGACGAAGTCCACATGCTGACCCGGGAGGCCTTCAATGCGCTCCTGAAGACGCTCGAAGAGCCGCCCGCCCACGTGATCTTCATCTTTGCCACGACCGAAACCCAAAAAGTCCCGGCGACGATCCTCTCCCGTTGCCAGTGCTTTGACTTCCGGAGGATCCCGCTCAAGCTCATCGCCGATAATCTGAAGAAGATCGCGGCGGCCGACGGGATCCGGATCAGCGATACGGGGTTGGCCTGGATCGCCGAGGCGGGTGATGGGAGTCTCCGCGACTCGCAGAGCATCTTCGACCAGGTGATCTCCTATGCCGGGTTCGCGATCGAAGACAAAGCAGTAGAGGAGATTCTCGGCCGGTCGGACCGGCGTTTCCTGTTTCTTTTGTCGGAGGCGGTCCTTAAGAGGGACGCGGCCGGATGCCTGAAGATCATCGACGAGGGCTATTACGCCGGCCTCGACATGAAGTTCTTCTACCAGACGCTCCTCGGCCATTTTCGGAATCTGCTCCTCGTCGGAATTACAGGCGGTGAGGGCGCCCTTGTCGATCTGCCCGGAGAGGAACTGGTAAAACTGAAACAGCAGGTGGAAGGGGCGTCACGGGAGTCCCTCCAGAGATACCTGGAGATCCTGATGGCCGAGGAGGAGACGGTCCGACGGAGCCAGAACGCGCGCCTGAACCTCGAAGCAATCCTCTGCCGGATGGCTTGGCTGGAACCCCTGATTCCCATCGAGGCGGTCCTCTCCCGGATGGAGGTGCTGGAGTTGCGTCTCGGAGGCGGTGACGCGCCGCCGGGTGGGGTGGCGGACGGCGGGACGGGCGGAGAGGCCCCCAGCCCAAGGATGGCTGCAAATTCCAAGGTGTTTGAGGCCCGGTTGACGAAGAATGGTTCGGATGTGACGGGAATGGACGGAAGCCCGGCCGGAGTGGTCGATTCGAGACAGGGCCGCACATCGGGACTCGGGGTTATCGCGGAAAGCGCTGCGGGTCAAGCCGGGGAACGGACGGAACCTTCCCTTCCGGCGGGTGTTGTCTTACCGGCAGGACGGTTATCCGAAGAGCGCGCCGAATATCGGACCGGCAGTGCCGCAACACCCGGAGGGCGTTGGAATGATTTCAAGGACTTCGTGAAGCGACAGGATGCAGCCCTCTGTGCGAAGATTGAATCAGCGCAGTGTCTTGCCTGTGAGGAGGGGCGCCTCAGGATCGGCTTTGCGAAGGGATATCTCTTCCGCGACGATGTAGACGCAAGGAAGGCGGTGCTCGATGCGCTCGCCCGGCAGTTCTTCCGGCGGGAAACGGCGCTGGAGATCGAAACCCTTGCGCCGGAAACCTCCGATCAGGGGCAGATCAACCATAACGGCAACGGTCCGACTGGCAGGGCGGCGAAGAACCATCGGCTCCAAGAGATCAGGCGGGAGGCTCTGTCTCACCCGCTTCTCCTGAAAGTTCTCGATGTATTCCCCCGTGCGGAGGTGCGGGAGGTGAGATTGCGCGAAGTCCCGGCGCCTGCCGCCTCGGCATCCTCTTCTCCCTTGAAGGATGAAGTGGATCTGCCGCTAACCGAAGGGGAGTTTGCTGTCCCACAGGAAGAGTTGAGTGAGGATTGAGATAATAAAAATTCCATTCTCCCTTTCCTGAAATCTTTCCCAGTGGAGAGAGGGAAAATATGGAAAACAGGGGCGTTTGCCCTATTGAACTTCAGGAGGTCAGAACATCGTGCAAAATTTTGGCAATATCATGAAGCAGGCGAAGAAGATGCAGGAGAGGATGATGGCGCTCCAGGAAGAGCTGGCGGCCAAGACCGTCGAGGCGACCGCCGGCGGCGGGATGGTTACGGTGACCGTCAACGGGAAGTTCGAGATCCTCTCTCTGAAGATAGAAAAAGAGGTCGTCAATCCCGAGGATGTTGAGATGCTTCAGGACCTGATCATCGCGGCGGTGAACGAAGGGGTCCGTAAAGCCCAGGAGATGTCCGCCGCAGAGATGGCGAAAATTACGGGCGGGATGCAGATCCCCGGCCTGATGTAAAGGGGACGGCATGAGCGGCTATGCCCTTCCCATCAAGCGGTTGATCAAGGAGTTGTCACGGCTCCCCGGTATCGGGGAGAAGACCGCGGCGAGACTTGCGACCCATATCCTCCGAACCTCCAACGAAGACGCCCGGAGACTTGCCGAGAGCATACTCGACGTGAAACTGAAGATCCGCCTCTGTTCCGTCTGTTTCAACCTCGCCGAAGGAGAGATCTGCGAGATCTGCGCCGACGCCGGCAGGAACCGGGAACTCGTCTGCGTTGTCGAGGAACCGGATTCCCTGATCGCCCTGGAGGAGAGCGGTGAATATCGGGGGGTATACCACGTCCTGCACGGGGCTCTCTCCCCGCTCGACGGTATCGGTCCGGAGCAGCTCCGGATCCGCGAGCTCCTGGCCCGGATTGCGGCGCACCCTGTTGCGGAGGTGATTGTAGCCACGAATCCGAGCGTGGCGGGCGAGACGACGGCGCTGATGATCTCGAAGCTTCTCAAAGAGCGGGGTGTCAATGTCAGCCGGATCGCCCTCGGCATTCCCGTCGGGGGAGATTTGAAGTACGCGGACCGGATGACGCTGGCAAAATGCCTCGAATTCCGCCGGGGGGTTTAAAGCAGGCGGGTCACTGTAGTCCTTTTCCTGTATATGGAGGGGCGGGAGAGAAGGCCCCTTTTTGCGTGCTGGGCGTGCACGGTTGTGCTTTGAACGCACAGGACATGGCCGCTGTTTAGCGTCGCCGGTTCCTGCCGTCGCCGCCCCTTTTCGTGCGGTATGCGAACCCTTTTATCTCCCATCTCCTGCCCGGATGACTTCCTTACCCTCTTCCCGTCGAGCGGCGGGACGATACATAACTTTTTGTTTTATATTGTATTATGATGATGCGATTTTTTTCTGCGAGGATGTCGTGAGGCGATTTCAAACTGGCACCCATTTTGCGGAAGTGGCCCTTGTTTAAGACGCTGCCGCGGGGTTCGCTTTTTACGCAAGATTAGCAGAATGAGTAGTCATTCCGATAATATAAACGCACCTGGCGGGAAAACTATTGACAGTCCATGGCAAGTGCGATAACAAAGTGCCGGTTTTTTCAAAGAACCTAATCACTACGGGAGAGTTGACGAATGTTAGAAATCAGATGGCATGGGAGAGGTGGACAGGGAGCGGTGACATCCGTTGAACTGCTTGCATTGTCCGCCATTGAAGAGGGGAAGTACGCACAGGGATTCCCGAGCTTCGGACCGGAGCGGCGCGGGGCGCCGGTGACGGCGTTCAACCGGGTCGACGACAAGCAGATC
>PNOO01000158.1 GCA_013824905.1 Syntrophus sp. (in: bacteria)
CAAAAGGCTCAAGAGACGGAAACCGCCGGAGACGGTTCTTGACTCGGTCGTCATGGTCTATCCGTCGGAGACATTTGTCGCCGGGCTTCCCGACGGCAGGGTCCCCGATCGCGGCGATTTTGCGACCTTCATCGACGATCCGGCCGTCCGGATCGCAAACTGGCGGCGGACGGTGGAGCTGGCCGCCCCTCTCGGCGAGGAGTTCCTGGAGATGATCGCCGGCGGCCGCTTCAAGGACGTCGTCGAGAAACTGTGACCTCTTCACCCTGTTTTCCATCGATTGACACTCCTCCTTCTCTGTTGTAGATAGCGCTCGTAAGGAGACCATCGGATGACAGATGCGGTGCGGCGGGTCGGATATCTGAAGCGCATTCTGGAGCGGTGCGTCCTGTGCCCTCAGATGTGTCGGACGGACCGGACCGCCGGTGAAAAAGGATTCTGCCGCCTCTCTGCGGAGATGGTGATGAACTCGGCCCTTCCCCACCACGGAGAGGAGCCTTCCCTCTCGGGAAGTCGCGGCGCGGGGACGATTTTCTTTTCCTCCTGCAATCTAAGGTGTGTCTACTGCCAGAATTACCAGATCAGCCACTCCCCTGCGGGTCTGACGGTTTCCGAGGAAGCCCTCGCCTTGATCATGCTGGAGCTGGAGGCCCTGGGATGCCATAACGTCGAGCCGGTGACGCCGACCCCCCATCTGCCGGGGATCATGGCGGCGCTTCTCATCGCCCGCGAAAAGGGGCTCCGTCTCCCCTTCGTATTCAACTGCGGCGGGTATGAACGGGAGACAATCATCCGCCTCCTCGACGGGCTCGTCGACATCTATCTCCCCGATTTCAAGTACGGTCTCGATGAGGCGGGCCGATGCTTCTCCGGAGCGCTTGCCTATCCCCGCCATGCCCTCGCCTCCCTGAGGGAGATGGTCCGCCAGGTCGGCGATACCCTCGAGATCGAGGACGGGGTCGCAAAAAAAGGGATTCTCGTCCGTCACCTCGTATTGCCGGGGCAGACGGACAACAGCCTGGCGGTCCTCAGAGCGATCCGGGAGAACATCTCCCCGTTTGTTCCGCTGAGCCTGATGGCCCAGTACACGCCTATCCCCGCCGTGACGAACCATCCGCTCCTCGGCAGGAGGGTTACCCGCGGGGAGTATGAGCGGGTGGTCAACGCCGCCCTCGATCTGGGGTTTGAGGAGCTCTACACCCAGGAGGTCGATGACCGGGCGCTCGCCCCGGACTTTCGGCGGGAAAGCCCGTTTGTCTGGGAGGAAAACGGAGAATTCATTAACCGACGGTAGACAGACGGTAACTAAGAAAGGACGGTATGGTATGGCAAAGAGGGAACGGATTGCAAAACAGTCTTGGAAGCCGGGGAATGTGCTGTCGCCGGTTCCGGCGGTCCTGGTCAGCTGCGGCGGGGCGGGGGGGTGGAAACCGAACCTGATCACCATCGCCTGGACCGGAAATGTGTGCAGCGATCCGCCCATGCTGTCGATCTCCGTCCGTCCGGAGCGGTATTCCCATGAAATCATCAAGACAACGGGAGAGTTTGTGGTGAATGTCCCCTCCCTCAGGCAGGCGAAGGCCGTGGACTGGTGCGGGGTGGTTACCGGCCGCAGTGAGGACAAATTTGCCGCGACAGGGCTGACGCCGTCGCCGTCTCTGAAGGTGGCCTGCCCGATCGTCGCGGAATGTCCCCTCAATATCGAATGCCGGGTTCGGGAATCCTTGTCGCTGGGCTCGCACACCCTGTTTCTGGCGGAGGTGATCGCCGTGCAGGTATCTTCAGCGCTGATAGATGCGAAAGGAAAGCTCCGCCTGGAGAAGGGCGGATTGCTGGCGTTCGCTCACGGCCAGTATTACGCGCTGGGCCGTTGCGTCGGACGCTTCGGTTTTTCCGTCCGGAAGCGCAAAAGCCAACCCCGCCGCTGACCCCTTACCCCCAATACACCAGGCCCGTCTCCTGCTTGACGGCGAGGTGCGGGTGGTGGGGCAGAGCACGGATACCGTAGATATAAGCGCCGTTCTGCCTGACCGTGTAGGAAACCAGGTAAGTGAGGATTCCGTCCGCAGAACGGGCGGAGATCTTCAAAGGCACGCACTCCGGGGGAGCGGCGAAGCCGGTTCCGTCCTTCTTTCCGATGATCAGCTCCACGAGCACCTCCTCCGGGGAGAGCTTTCCCGGATCGATCCGGACTGTGACATCCAGCGGCCGCTCGACGAGGATCGTGTCGCCGCGGATCCCCTCGATGCTGACGTCCAGGATGCGCAGGGAGGAGAAACGCATGGGAAGCTTCCGCTTCCAGTCGGCAAGTTCCCGGGCCATCCGGTAGGAACCTTCGTAGAGTTCGTGTTCCCGCCGCGCCGTCGGGAGGTAGAGGTCGCGGTAGTATTCGATGAGCATCCTCTCCGTGTTGAAGCGGGGGACAAGGGTCTGCATCGACCGCTTGATCATGGCGATCCACTTTTCGGGGAGGCCGGACATCTCGCGATCGTAGAAGAGAGGGATCACGCTGTTTTCCAGGAGCGCATAGAGGGATTGACCGTCCTCCTCGTCGGCGTTGCCCGCATCTTCGGTGTATCCCTTGACGACGGGGCCGATCGTCCAGCCGTTCGTTCCGTCATACCCTTCGGCCCACCACCCGTCGGAGATACTGAGGTTGAGGACGCCGTTGGCGACGACTTTTTCGCCGCTGGTGCCGCTGGCCTCCAGCGGGCGGCGGGGATTGTTCAACCAGACGTCGACCCCCTGGACAAGGTGACGGGCGATCCGGATGTCGTATCCCTCCACGAAGAAGATCTTGCCCCGGAACCGTTCATCCTTGCAGATCTTGATCACCTTTTTGATCAGATCCTTCCCCATCTCGTCGTTCGGGTGGGCCTTGCCGGCAAAGACGATATGGACGGGTCGGGTGGGGTGGTTGAGGATCCTGTCCAGGCGGTCGAGGTCCGAAAGGATCAAATCCGCCCGCTTGTAAGGGGCGAAGCGTCGGGCGAAACCGATCATCAGGGCCGTCGGATTGATCTTCGCAAAAAGCTCTTCCTGCCAGGTTTTTGAGTAGCCGTACTTGATCCAGTTTCGAGAGAGGTCCTCACGGAGGAAGTCGATCATCTTCTGCCGGAGTTCGTATCGCGTCCGCCACAGGACGGTGTCGGGGATGTCCTGGATACGCTCCCACCGCTCGCGATCGGAGATATGGCGGTCCCAGTCCATGCCGAGATAGGTATCCAGGAGCTCCCTCATCCGGGGGGCGATGTAGGAGAGCACATGGGCGCCGTTCGTGACGTGGCCGATGGGGATGTCCGATTCGTCGAATCCCTTCCAGACGTCCCGCCACATCCGCCTGGAAACCTGGCCGTGGAGACGGCTCACGGCGTTACTTCGGTGGGCCATCTTGAGGGCCAGGATCGTCATGAAGAAGGGCTTTCCTTCGCCGCTTTCCTTGCGACCCAGTTCCCAGAACTGGGACCAGGAAATCCCCGTCCATTTCACGAAATTCGCGAAATAATGCTCGATCAGCTCCTTGCTGAATCTTTCGTTTCCCGCCTCCACCGGGGTGTGGGTCGTGAAGACCGTGCTCCCGCGGACGATCTCGCTCGCCTCGTCGAAGGAGAGCCCCTCTTCCGTCATCAGCTCGCCGATCCGCTCGAACAGGAGGAATGCCGAGTGGCCCTCGTTGATATGGTAGACGCGGGGTCGGATGCCCAGCTTTTTCAGGACCCTGATCCCTCCCATTCCGAGGAGGATCTCCTGCTCGATCCTCGTCCGCGGTTCGGCGCAGTAGAGTCGTTCCGTGATCTTCCGGTCCTGGGGGGTGTTCCGCAGGACATCGGTGTCCAGAAGGTAAAGCGAGACGCGCCCCACCTTAACCTCCCAGATATTGGCGAAGAGCGTTCTCCCGGGGAGTTCCAGGGAGATCTGCACCGCGTCCCCTCGGTCGTCCTGGACGATTTGCAGAGGCATCCTGGAGAAGTCGTTTTCCGGGTACTCCTCCGTTTGGGCGCCGTTTTTGTCAATGACCTGTCTGAAAAATCCGTTCTTGTAAAGAAGACCGATGCCGACGAGAGGGATGTTCAGGTCGCTTGCCGTCTTCAGGTGGTCTCCGGAGAGCGTGCCCAGGCCTCCGGAATAGATGGGCAGGCTGTCATGGAGACCGTACTCGGTCGAGAAGTAGGCGACCGGCGAAGACCATTTCAGTCCGTCAGGCGGCCCGATCTGGGAAGAGGGGGTCCGGTCGTTCATATACTCGTCGAACTGCCGGAAGATCTGGTTGTAGAGGCTCATATAGCTTGCATTCTCCGAGGCCTCCAGGAGCCGCTCGGCGGAAACGGTCTCCAGCATCCGGACGGGATTGTTGCCCATCCCCTCCCAGAGCTTGGGATCGAGGGCGGAGAAGAGTTCTCGGCCGCGGGGATTCCATGCCCACCATAGGTTGTGGGCGAGTTCCCGAAGTCGGGAGATCTTCTCGGGGAGGTTGGCCACCGCCGTGAAGGTTCGGAAATAGGGCTGGACGGAGACCGTTCCGGCGAAGGTATGCCTCAGTTCCGCCTTGAGATCGCCCGCGGCGAGCTTCTCGGCGCGGAGGCTTGCAACCACGAGGGCGCGGTCGTAAGCCTCCTGATAGTAACGGAAGAAATCCTTCCAGTTCGCCCGGACGGCGATAGCGCGAGCGTTGGTTCTCATGCACTGCAGGGCGTCCTCGTTCAAGGCAAGAAAATTTTGGAAGATGGCGTGAAGGTTTTCCGTCATCACGGCCTCGGGCTGTCCCAGATGTTTGAGGAGGATGATTCCGTTGCAGTCGCCGGACTCTGCCTGCTGCGCCCAGAGGCCGAAGCCGGCCTGATCGGTCGTAATTGTCGGCACGGCGTAGGCCGCGCTTTCCAGCGGGGTGTACCCCCATGGCTCGTAGTAGGAAGGGAAGACAGCAAGGTCGCACCCGGCGAGGGCCTCGTAATAGGGCATGTTGATAAAGCCGTCATGACCGTTCAGATAGGCGGGGACGAAGATGACCTGGACCCGATTCTGGGGGAAATTCTTGAGGCCGAGGCGTTCGCAGGCCTGGATGATGGGATCGGAGGCCTCGTATTGCAACCGATGGGTGGAGATGGGTGGATTCGCCGGGTCGGGCCTGGCGTCGGTCTTCAGACAGGGGATCAGGTCCGTGAAGCCGCTCAGGACGAAAAGAAAGGCGATGACGGTCTGGTTTGATCCCGTCTCCGCGTTCAGACGGGCGAGGGCTTCGAGGAAGAGGTCGATCCCCTTGTTGTGGAATTCACCTCGCCCCGAAATGACCATGATCCGGGTGTCGTCGGGCAGATCCCGATAGATGACGCGGCCGGCGGCGGCGAGAAGCTCATTCCGGGATTTGAGGGCGAGACTGCGGTCCGCCGCGAGGTCGGGGATGTTTTCCATGTCCAGACCGTTCGGGGTGATCAGGTCCGGCGTCCGGCCGAGGAAGTTCTTCGCCTCCCGGGCGGTGATTTCGCTCACCGTCGTGAAGCAGTCCGCTTCGCGGGCGGACGCCGTTTCCATCGAGCATTTGGCCGTGATGTGGTGGGCGCTCGCCTCCCGCTGGGGAGCGATGTGGTCCATCGCCGTATAGATGTCCATTCCGGAACCGGCAAGCGTTCTTCCGAGTATCGTTGCATGGGTCGTGAAGACGGTGCCGATCTCGGGGACCCGCTTTTTCAGTCCCAGAAGCCCCGCTCCCGTCATCCACTCGTGGAACTGCGCGACGGCCTTCATCCCGCGGGGCTTCACGCAGAGGTTGTAGATCGTCTCGATGACCTCGCTTGCCGCATAGCTGAACATCACCGGTTCCACATAGTCCCAACCGCCGGCGATCGAATCGACTCCGTAATCCTCCCAGATCCGGAAGAGAAGCTGGTCCTTGTTGTATTTCTTGCCGAAGCT
>PNOO01000159.1 GCA_013824905.1 Syntrophus sp. (in: bacteria)
CGCATGCTGACCCAGAGGGGCTGGATGGTCATGTCGAGGAGCTTGTCCGTGATCGCCTCGATGATACGGTTTTTTGTGGCCCTGGCGATGGCGATATGAAATTCCTTACCGTAGCGGAGATATTCTTCCAGGTCTCCCCGGCGTCCCCGGATGTACTTCTCGTCCCATGCCTCTTTAAGGACTTTAAGGTCGGCATCGGTCGCGACCGTAATAGCGAGCCGAACTGCGCCTATTTCCAGGGCTTTTCTGGCTTGCATGTTTTCAAAGGGACTGTCGCATTCTTCAAGTACGGCAACCGCCCGGCGCATGAGGTCTTCAGTGGCGACAGGGGTGGAGACGTACGTGCCGTCCCCGGGGCGGCTTTCCAGGATGCCGACAATCTGCAGGGCGCTGATCGCCTCGCGCAGAGAAGGACGGCTGACCCCCATCTGCTCGGTGATGGTCCGCTCCGATGGGAGCTTGCTGCCCGCTTTGTAATGTCCGGCGTTGATCATCCTCAGGATCTGATCGGCGATGAATGAACTTTTTTTCTTGAATCGGGTTTGACTCAGCTTTTCAAAAGTCATCTGCTCCCTCAAAATTGGTCTGACCGGTAAGACTGGATAACTCTGCATATCGGTTGGAGGGAAAGATGTCAAGAAAAAAATGATCCGAATACAGGGCAAGGAGGTTTGCAGTGCTTGCCGGATAAACATAAGGGGAGGTTTTGCGTTTCTCCTTTCCGGCTACCAGCGGTCGACCGTGTAGAGAGGCGCTTTTCCCCGGAGCAGTTCCACAGAGCGGTGGGGGTTGTAGAAGCCGCAGACGCAGGGTTCCGCCAAGACCAGGTTTCCTTCCCATTCGTTGACTTTGCCCGTCTTGACCCTGCGGGTGATGTCTCGGACCCTGAGGGGCGAGACGACGCAGTGGCCGCACATCGTCGTGAATTCCCGGATGTCGACCGGAGGAAGGAGGTCCTTCCGGCCATGGATGCCTAGTGAGAGGTTGACCACATGTGGGTCGATGCCGATCTCTGCCGAAACATGCAAGGGTACAGAAGTCAGCGCCCCTGAATGTCGCTTGCCTCATAGAATGGTTATTTCTTCTTGATGACACCCATGTCCTTGAGGATTGCTGCGTACTTGCCGTTCCATTCGTCGAGGAAATTCCCGAAATTTGTGCCGTCCATCCAGGCCTCGGTCAGCATGTTATCCGCGCAGTATTTCTTATAAGCTTCGGTCTTTGTGTATTTAAAGAAGGCATCCTCAAGTATCTTACGGGCGTCCGTCGGGATGTCTGCCGGGGCAGCAATCCCGCGGTTCTGAACGAAAAAGGCGTTGATCCCCTGTTCCTTCATCGTAGGGATCTCGGGGGCGTTGGCGAGACGCTTCTCTGATAAGACCCCAAGAATCTTCACCTTTCCTGCCTTGTAAAGCTCTAGCGCCTCGCCGGGATTGGTGCTCGCCATGTCCACATGACCGCCCAAGAGCGCCGCGTTGACCTCTCCGCCGCTGTTGAAGACGATATAATTGAACTGGACGCCGGCCGCCTTCTCAAATTGGTAAATGGCAAGGGAGTCGGAACCGCCGAACTGAGTGCCGCCGATGGTGATCTGCTTCGGATTGGCCTTGGCGAAGGCAACAATCTCATTGAGCGATTTGAGCTTTGCGTTCTGGCCGACCATGAGCATGAACTCGTCAAAGGCAAAATTGGCGATGGGGGTGAAGTCTTTGAGACCGACCGGTGTCTTCCCTTGGAGCGGCGTGGTCAGAAAAGACGGAGTAGCCGTTAGTATATAGTAGGGATCCTTCTTTTTACCGGCCACATAAGCGTAGGCAATGCCTCCGCTTCCCCCCGGCTTGTTCTCCACCACGATCGGCTGGGGAAGCAGTTTTTCCTTCTGGATTGCAGAGGCCAGAGTCCGTGCGAAGATGTCACTGCCGCCGCCCGCGCTGCTCTGGACGATCAAGGTAATGGGCTTTTCCGGATAATTACCGGCGCCAAGGACATTTCCCGCCCCGAGGGCGATTATCAGAGGAACCAGGATCAAAATGGACAACCTACGGATGTTTTTCATTTCTCCCTCCATGACACGACTGTTTTTCCGGTTGATCAAAAGAGATTACCCGCTAAAGGCTGAACAAGATGGGGACTGCTTATGCACTTACTTTTTTCACTCTGCCTTGAGTAGGCTATTCAGAAGTTATCCGTTATTAAAAACTGGTCTGACCGGTAAGGCTGGATGTCAGACCGTAACGGAACAAATGGTAAACTGTCAAGCGAAATTACAACCCTGTTCTCGATGGAAACGGGCAAAATGTGGATTAACCTAAAGCATCTCCAGGACGGTTGCAAGCGAAACGCCGCCTCCGCCGCAAAGCGTGGCCATACCGAGGGTCTTCCCTCGTTTCCTCAAGGCATAAAGCAGGGTGACCATGATCCTGCATCCCGTCGAGCCTACCGGATGGCCCAGACCGACGCCGGAACCGTTGACGTTGACAATTTCGCGGTTTAAGCCCAATTCCCGCTCACAGCCCAGATACTGAGCGGCGAAGGCTTCGTTGACCTCTATAAGGTCAAAATCGGCGAGGGTGAGACCTGACCGGGTAAGGAGATGATGGACTGCAGGGACGGGACTCAGCCCCATGACAGAAGGGTGGCAGCCGCCGCGGCCCACAGCCCTGATCCGGGCGATGGGTTTCACCCCCAATTCTTTTGCTTTATCTCCGGACATCATCAGCATGGCGCTCGCCCCGTCGTTCACGCCCGACGAGTTCCCGGCGGTGACCTTGCCGGTCTTCGGGATGAAGGCGGCGGGCAATGCGGCGAGATCCGCCATCGTGAGCCCCGGCCGGAAATGTTCATCCTTCGCAAAGATGACGGGCGGCTTTCCTCTTTTCTGGGGTATCTCCACGGGAACGATCTCCTCCTGAAAATCCCCCTCTTTGGTTGCCCGTTCGACATTATTGTGGCTGCGGAGGGCGACCGCATCGATCTCCTCACGAGAGAGGTTGTACATCTGGGCGATGAGTTCGGCAGTGACCCCCATGATATAGGGTTTCCCGCGGAAGAGCTCCACGACGCCCCCTTCCTTTACCGGTCCCTTCTCCAGGCCGGGTAGGAGATGTGATCCCGAATGGAGGCCATGGATGATATTATCCACGAAGACCTGGTCCTGCAAACGGCATCCCCAGCGGGCGGAGGGGACGGAATAAGCGATCCCCGACATGTGTTCCATCCCTCCGGCGAGAATGATGTCCGCCATGCCGGCCTGGATCATCGCCATCCCGGAGATGACGGCCTCCATCCCGGAGATGCAGACCCGGTTAACGGTGACGGCCGTAACCGTCTCAGGGATTCCCGCCATCAAGGCGGCAATGCGGGTGACATTGAGGGCGTCAACCGGCTCCATGCAGCAGCCGAAGCGGACGTCATCGATGAGGGCGTTGTCGATCCCAGCCCTCATGACGGCCTCCTTCATGACGATGCTCCCCAACGCGGCGCAGTTCAGGTCGCGCAGTGCGCCGCCGAAGGCGCCGATGGCGGTCCGGCAGGCAGATACGACAACAACCTCTTTCATACGAGTCCCTCCTGGAATACAGATTTAAAGTTCCATGCGATGAAAGGTATTTTTGACTGCATAAGCGTCTGCTTATACATCATGGCATCGGTCAGGGGCATCCATCCGTTGCTGGAAAAGGGAGAAGCGGCCGCTTCCGCTCCGTTGCTCCGCGGTTACGAGAGATCGGTATCCTCTGATGAGTGCGTCCCGAATGGGGATGAGAATAAGAAAAACCTCTTTGCATGTCAAGGATATTGTAACGGCGGCGCGATGTTCTCGTGAAAACTATAAATTCCCCCGGAAACAGGACAGGTCAATAGAATACTATATCCCATTCGTGACCGGAGGCATTCGATCTGCATGCCAGTATTGAGATGTTTCCTGGCAAAAGGTTGGCGGAGCAAATAAGGGTCTATGCATTGAAGGTGACTTGTCCATTGACATAAAAATCCGTTCTGCTTATATTTCAACATTGAAAATCAAAGTCTTTATGACAGGAGCTTTTTTTACCGGATGAATTTGTCCGGACTTATCATCCGGAATTCACCATGGCGAATCGCTTCAGCAGCCAAATCCAGTGGATGACGGTTCGTCGGCTCCTCAACCATTCCGGTATCCCCGGGGACATCTATTAAGAAAAGGGGCGGACATGCGGATTACAAGATTTTTTCTGATGGCAGCCTCCACCTTGATGTTTCTTTTCGGTTGCGGAGGAGCCGGCAGCGGAGGAGCCATCAGCGGACGGGTCATCTCACCCGGAGACACGACCGCACCCGTATATATCCTCGCCATTAAATACGAAAATAGGGGTATGGTACGAAAGATCGAAACCGAGAAGATGCCGTTCACTTCCGTGTATGTGGCAGCCTATACGCGACTGCAGCGTCCGGGATTTTACACGATTGCAGGGCTGGAAGACGGCGACTACATCCTCTGGGCGTGGCTGGACAAAAATGCAAACGGTGCAGTGGAGCACCTGAACTTTGCCGAACCTGTGGGGTGGTATCAAAGCGATTCGAATCTGGCCATGAACAAGCTGACCATCGCAAACAGAAGCAGTCTTTCAGGTAAAGACATCACCCTCTATCAGCCGACTCCTTTTTCCACCGGGGACACGAGGGTCGCCGTCGGCTCGGGCGGCGGTATTCTCAAGACCATCAAGGGGAACAAGACGCTTGTCCTGTGGGGAACCGGAGAGGAGCGGGCCAAAGCCATGGGGAGGCTCGTTGCCCCGCAGATTCTAGACTGGATTAATTTTGTCCTGATTGAGAATTATGCGCGGTCGGCGGATTTTTACGAGAATAAATTCCTGGCAACGGTAAGAAAAAATCTGGGGGGGCTGGCAGCGTATCATAACGAACTTCAGGCCGTGGTGGACGGCATGCGTGCAAGCGGTACGAGCCTGTATTCGTTCCGCTTGCAGCGCGACATTGCCGTTGACGACCTCAAGGGGCTGAACAGTTTTTACACCCTCCCCATGACGATGCTGTTCGGGCATTTTGCAGACATGTCCATGCCTTCGTGTTCCAGCGCGGTTGTCTGGGGGGACAGGACAGATAATTCGGAGTTGGGGCGGGGGCTGATACACGGCAAGAATATGGATGGGGAGAACGATCTTCGCAAGATCACGGTCAATGACCTGCTTATTGTAGCGGTGGACCCGTCGGAAAGCGGACTCAAGCGTGCGGTTGCCGTCAACTGGCCGGGCTTTATCGGCATGGATATGGGCATGAACGAATCAGGTCTGATCCTGGCGCCGCACAGCGCCATGTCGATTCCCGACTGGAGCGCGACAAACATGCTTGACAACGATCTGATATACCGCGAAACCTTGCAGAAAACGGCAACGCCGCAGGAGGCCTGGGATTACTGGAAGAATTCGGGAACGGTCAGGGTCGGAGGATTCAACACGGCCGTATCGGCGCGGTATCTGACGTCTATGGATTACCCATCATTGACGTTCGAGACGGACTCATATGGCGGCGAGGCGCGCGACCCGGTGTTCATGGACCCGAAAGATCCGTTCAGCATCCTGACAACGAACACGTTCTACAAATACAGCGGGGTAAATCCCACGGCAGTGTCCCTGGCCAACGGCTATCGTTCATCGCTTCAGGCCGATGATTATCGTTACTGGGCCATGTTGAACAGGCTTGATGATTTTACGTCAAAGGGAAAAACAATAGGCACGGCGGAGATGATCGAGATATTGAGGGCGGCCTCCCGGACAAAGCAGTATGACGGGATAACGGAATACAGTTTCATCGGCTATCCGGACGCGATGAAATTCGCCCTGGCCAAGGAGGATCTGGAGAACAAGATACTGGAAGCGTCGTATGGGAC
>PNOO01000160.1 GCA_013824905.1 Syntrophus sp. (in: bacteria)
TAATGCGCCGCTCCGTGTTCTGGAGGACTTTCACCTCGTCGGCGTTTTCGAAGAGTTGTTCGCTGACCTCAACCTGGACTTCCAAGGTATCGAGGTTGCCGACGCGGTCGACGATAATCTGGTAATGCGGTTCCAGCCCCTTGATCCCCACGAGGACCGCCTCGATCTGGGAGGGGAACACATTGACCCCCCGGATGATCAGCATGTCGTCGCTCCTGCCCATGACCCGGTCCATCCGATAGAGTGTCCGGCCGCATCGGCAGGGCTCAGACATCAGGCGGGAGATGTCCCTCGTCCGGAAACGGACCAGGGGAAAGGCCTCCTTCGTAATTGTCGTGAAGACCAGCTCCCCCTCCTCACCCGGCGGCAGCACCGCTCCGGTGGCGGGATCGATCGTCTCTACGAGGAAATGGTCCTCGAAGACATGCATCCCGTTGCGGCCCTCCAGGCATTCCATGGCGACCCCGGGGCCCATGATTTCGGAGAGGCCATAGATGTTCAGCGCCTTGATCCCCAGGACGTTTTCGATTTCGGTCCGCATCTTCTCACTCCAGGGTTCGGCGCCGAAAATTCCGACCCGGAGTTTCAAGGCTTTCATATCGATCCCCATTTCCCTCCCCTGTTCAGCCAGGTTCAGGGCGTAGGAGGGGGTGCAGCAGATTGCCGTCGGGCCGAAGTCCTGGAGGATCATGATCTGCCGCTTCGTGTTGCCGCCGGATATGGGAATGACGCTCGCCCCCAGCCTCTCGGCCCCGTAGTGGGCCCCGAGCCCGCCGGTGAACAGGCCATAGCCGTAAGCGTTGTGGAGCATATCGTTCTTCGTGAGCCCCGCGGCCACGAAGCAGCGGGCCATCAGCTCAGACCAAATATCGATGTCCCTCTTGGTGTATCCCACCACGGTCGACCGGCCCGTCGTCCCGGAGGAGGCATGCAGACGGACGACGCTGCTCATCGGAACGGCGAACAGGCCGAAGGGATAGTTTTCCCGGAGGTCCTGCTTTGTGGTAAAGGGGAATTTTTTGATATCGTCCAGGGTTTTGATGTCATCCGGCTGGACGCCGGCCTCGTCGAAGGCCCGCCGATAAAAACCCACGGTATGGTAGACCCGCTGTACAACCTGCTTGAGCCTCTTGAGCTGCAGGGCCTCCAGCGCCTCGCGCGGCAGTGTTTCAAACTCCTCATTGTAGATCATGACCCGGCCCCCCTCTCGTGTCTCTGAAATTGAAGCTCCCCCACCTGTCTTCTTTATGTTGCCTCACCGGTACGACAGGCAATAATATATGCCCGTATGGAAGCGTTATAGCAGAAGTTTTTTACGGAGGCAAGGAGACCTTTATGACGGGTCGATTCTCCGGCGATATAAAAAAATCCCAGGGGCGTTCATGCCCTGCACCAATCTCAGGCGGACGAAGAGAAGCGCCGGGCGTAGCGCTGCCAGAGGCGCAGCAGTCTGACCGTAACGATCGCCATGACAAGACGGGGGACATAGATCCAGAAAGGATGGATGCCCATCGGCAGGAAGAGGGGCGGATCTTCGACCATCGAATGGTTCATCCCGATGGAGAGGTGGAGGATCTCCAGCTCGTCTTTGCTCAGACGGCCGCTTTTAGCCTCCTCCACGATGATCGCCCCACCGTAGGAGAGGCCGAAAATGACAGCGGTCATCCAGAGAAAACCCACCTTCTGGTCGAGACCCATAATCCTAAGGAAGGGACCGAGCGCCCGGACCAGGGGGTGGATCCAGCCGAAGGCCTTGAGCAGTTCCAAAAAAGTGAGCAAGGCCGTGATGATGAAGAGGATCTTGACGGTGAGCCGGAAGGTCGTCCACGCCCAGTGGCGGATCATCTCCATGAAGGCCGGATGGTCAATCGGGAGGCCGCCTGCAGGAACAGGCATGGTGGTGGAACTTCCGACCCAGGGCGCCATCAAAAGGACCGTTACGGTGGCGGCGCCGAAACGGACCAGCGTCGCCTTCAGGGGATGGATGCCGGAATTTCCCTGGATGATTCCCTCCTGTATCAGGGCGTGGGACATCAGGATGAAGACGGCCATCAGCGTCATCTGGGCCGTACTGAACGGGAGGACGACCATTGCGGCGATCCCCCCGTAAACCGAACTCAGCATGCCAATGATGAGCGGCAACGCGGAGGTCGGCGGAAGACTCAGTAAGCCCATCAGGGGTTTGAGGAGAAAATCGAGGTGGTGCAGAAAGCCGCTCCAGTCGAGGATCGCGGTGAAAAGCGAAATCGGGATGATGATCTTCATCATCCACACAAAGCCGCTCCATCCCTTCTTCAGCCCGGCGATGGTCCCCGTTTTCAGCACGATTCGGTAATCCTCGTTCTCTGTCATCCCTGTGGTCTCCGCTATACGTTCAGTGTTTTGCTCCGACGGCCCACCTGGGGATGGGAGGGGCGCGGGGATTTTGCTGTTTATCAGATCGGAGGTGAAAAAGGGAAGAAATATTTATGAAATCTCCTTTGCGTAAAAGGGGTCGGATATGCTACTTATTTCTACACGCATTCGGCACCTCAGACGTTTCAGGGGATCGGGATGAAGCTGACAATCTACCGTAAATTGCTGCTGAGCTATCTCGCGATGGCCCTGCTGACCGTGCTCGCCAGCGCTTATGCCATTTACAGTCTCCATCGCCTCAACGAACTGGCCTTCCGGATCATCAACGACGATGTCGCCGTCGTCGATGTCAGCAAGAAGCTTCTGGATACCCTCATCGCCTGGGAGAGCGCGGAAAAGCGCTATCTCATCCTCAGGGATCCCTCCATCGAGGAGATCTTCCGGACGCGCAGCCGTGAATTCGCAGACGGCCTCGGCGAGCTTGGGAAAAGCCGTTTTCCCGGCGTCGCTCCGGTTCTTGCCTGGATCTTACTTATCCACGGGCAGTATGATGAATTGTTTTCCCAGGAGGCCGCCCTGGTCCGGGCAAATCAGATAGAAGACGCCCAGACGATTTCCGAAAATCAGGGGAGAAAGGCAATCGACGAGATGGCCTTGTATATCCGAGGCCTGCAGAGGCGCGCAGAGCAGAATATCAATATCCGGATGAACGCGATCAAAGAGCAGGGGCTCGATGCCTCTCGGATGACCGTTCTTTTGAGTCTGGTCAGCCTGGCGGTGGCTCTGCTTATCGTCATGCTCGTCACCTATAACATCTCCCGTCCGCTCAGGAGGCTCGAGAAGGCGACCGCCCTGATTGCCGAGGGGAAATTCGACGATGACTTCCGTCTGAACCGGCGGGACGAAATCGGGAGTCTCTCCAGCGCCTTCGGTACCATGGCGCAGCGGCTCAAAATTCTTGAGGAACGCAACCTCGACGCGAGCCCTCTCACGGGGCTTCCCGGGAACAGGGCCATCGAGCAGGAGATCGAGAAGCGTCTGATGACGAAAGAAAGTTTTTCCCTGTGTCATGTGGACCTGGACAATTTCAAACCGTTTGTCGATAAATACGGTTACGCTTGGGGGAGTGAGGTGATCAAGGAGGTCGCCCGGATGCTCGACGAGAATATGAAGGCAATGGACAGTCGGAATGATTTTCTGGGGCATATCGGCGGCGACGATTTCGTCGTCATCTCCGCGCCGCCTAGGGCGGAAAGGATCTGCCGAGAGCTTGTTTCCGGTTTCGACGGACGGATCAGTAAGTTCTATACGCAACGGGATCGGGAGCAGGGGTTCTTCAGCGGTCTGGATCGGAAAGGGGTGCAGCAGAAATTTCCGTTGATCAGTGTGACGATCGCCAGCGTGACCGATGACGGAACCCGTTTCCGGAACCCCCTCGACATGGCCGAGGCGGCGGCGCAGCTTAAGGAATATGCGAAAACCCTTCCCGGGAGCAATTACGTGACGGAAAAGGACGAGGAGAGGAAATGAGGCGTTTGCAGACAGCCGCCGGGATTTTGGCGCTGCTTTTTCTTGTGGGATGCGCTATGGCGCCGACGGCCGAAAAGGAGAAGGCGTTCGGGAGTGAACCGGTGGTGAAACCGGCGGATAAGGGTGTGACACCGCCTCTGATCGTCGGGGACTTCGCTCTTTTATCCGAGGGGATTGCCCTCTTGAGCCGTCCGGACCGTCCGGATCCGACGAAGGCACGTTCGGTCTTTGCTTCTCTCCTCCAGAGCCACCCTAAGAGCCGGTGGCGGTCCGCCGCGGAAACCTTCATCCGCCTGATCGACGAGGCCGAGGTTTCCCTTAAGGTGAATCAGCGGGAGCATCTCCTCCTGGAAAAGGCCCAGACGGAACAGAACCGGTTGCTCAAAGAGAACGACCACCTGAAAAAGACGATCCGCGACCTGACGGAAAGACTCCAGGTGGAGACGGCGGCTCTCATTTCGGAGAACGAACAGCTCAAAAAAGATCTCCAGCGCCTGAAGCTGCTGGAAATCGAACTCCAGAAGCGGGAGCGGATGCTCCGCTGATCGGTGTTATTTCAGGCCTTCACTCTATTTTTTTCTTCTTCAAGGAATTCTCGGGCCATCTGGATACCGAGCGCCGTTTTGACGTCGATGATCTCCTTCTCCCGGATCATCCGGCGGGCCTCATCGAAAGAAGTCGTCATCACCCGGATATACTCGTCATCGTCTGCCGGCAGCGTCGCTGGATGGAGATCGAGGGCGAGGAAAAAATACATGTATTCATTACAGTAACCAGGAACCAAGTACCCCTCAAAAAGCTTAACGAGCCGTCCCGCCTGAAAGCCGACCTCCTCGGCCAGTTCTCGCTGGACGCAGGCCTCGACGGTTTCATTTTCCCGGTCCATGTTTCCGGCGGGGATTTCTACAATGCTCCCGCCCGTCGCATGACGGTACTGACGGATCAGGACCAGCTTCCCTTCGGCGTCCACCGGAACGACGCTGATGCAGGGACGGTGGTCGATCCAGCTTTGTCTGCGGAGCCGGTCGTCGGGCAGACGAACATCGCCTTCGAAGACATCGAAAATCCGGCAGCGGTAGACGAGATTCCCGTTCAGTTTGGTTATTTCAGCCATAGCGCTTCAGTCATTCCCTTCTTACAGATGATTTTTTTACGCAGGACATTGGATAGCCGCTTGCGAATTCCGGCCTGCAGATCTTCGGTTCAGTTGGTCGTCATGATGGAGATGAGGTGTTGTTCGATGGTCTCCTTCGGTAGGGCGCCCAACAGGCTGTTCACCAGTTTTCCGTCCTTGAACAGGAGCAGTGTCGGGATGCTGCGGACGTCGTACCGCGATGCGGTCAGGGGATTTTCATCCACATTGAGCTTAGCGATCCGGACACCGCCCGCATACTTGGAGGCCAGTTCGTCGAGGATCGGCGCCACCGTGCGACAGGGACCACACCAGGGAGCCCAGCAGTCGACCAGGACCGATCCGGGGGCGGAGAGGATCTCTCGACTGAAGGTGCTGTCGGTCACCTCGACGGGACGTCCCTGCTCACTGGTTACGACCAGCGCGGCGCCGCATTTACCGCAGAGCGGCTGGTCGGTAAGGCGGTTTTCGGGCATCCGGTTTTTCGTTCCGCAACGGAGGCAGCGGATGATCATTTCGTCCAGCGTTGCGCCACACTTGCCGCAAAGCGGCCGGTCGTGGAGCCTTTCCCTCGGTATGCGATTTTTCGTGCCGCAGTTGAGGCAGCGGATCACCATCTGTTTTTCACTCATATGGCCACCTTTACCGTAACGGGTTTCAGGAGCCGGATCATTTCGGCCGGCGCAATCTCGGCCAGCAGTCCCC
The DNA here is from genome assembly GCA_013824905.1 of Syntrophus sp. (in: bacteria). GTDB lineage: Bacteria > Desulfobacterota > Syntrophia > Syntrophales > UBA5619 > JAKAFS01. Next base: position 5,723 of record PNOO01000160.1, read on the forward strand.
GGCTTCCGGCGTTGATCAAGATGCGCGGCAAGGCGGCGATCCCTTCCTCAATGAAAATTCGGAGAGGCTTCTTTGTGCCGAACGGAGAGGTGCCTCCTACCCGA
>PNOO01000161.1 GCA_013824905.1 Syntrophus sp. (in: bacteria)
TATTCCCTCCTCAAGGCGGACCATGACTTCCGGCGATGAGCCGATGAGGTGCATCTCCTGCAGGCGGAGGAAGAAGAGGTAAGGCGAGGGATTGATGTGGCGGAGCGCCCGGTAGAGATCGACCGGATCCGCTGTTGAATCCCGTTGAAACCGCTGGGAGAGCACCACCTGGATGATATCCCCTGCGGCGATATACTCCTTGGCTTTGACGACCATGGACTGGAATGCCTCCTGTGTCATGTCGGGCCGGAAGGGAAGTGCGTCTTTCCGAATGGCGGCGGCCGGTTTCGCGGGCCGTGGCGCCCTAAGGAGGTCGGTCATCGCATCGATTCGGCGGAGGGCCTTTTCGTAGACCGGTCGCAGGTCCTCTTCTCCCTCCGTGACGGCGCAGGCGACAACTTTGATCGTGTGGCGGACGTTGTCGAAGATGACAAGCGAGTCGGTGATGATGAAGACGGCATCGTCGGTTGGAACGCCTCCGGCCGCCGCTGAGGGGAGCTTTTCGAAGTAACGGACCATGTCATAGCCGAGAAATCCTACGGCGCCCCCGGAGAACCGCGGTAGACCCTGCACCGGGACCGGTTGGTAGCGGCCGAGGAACTCCTTCAGAATGCGGAGAGGATCCCCCCCGTGGGGGCGCCGCTGCACCGTACCGTTTTCCTCGATGACGATCTCATTGTCCCGCACGCGAAAGATGGCCAGCAGGTCCGCCCCGAGGAAGCTGTACCGCCCCCATTTTTCCCCTCCCTCCACGCTCTCCAACAAAAAGAGATGGGGACGGTCCGCCAGTTTTATGAGGGCCGTGACGGGGGTTTCCATATCGGCGAGGATCTCCCGATAGATGGGGATCAGGTTTCCCTCCTTCGCCAGTTTTGTGAACGTTTCAAAGTCCGGAGTATACATCGTCTATTCCTCTCTCATCCCTCGTACAATAAAAAAGGCCGTGAATCGTCACGGCCTTTTTTAAAAAACAAAAAGCCGTGGGGTACTGAAGAGGTCCCCACGGCTTTCATCTTTATTCTATCATCTGATCAGCAGCGGACAAACCCCTCCCTCGTGTTGTTCCACCACCACCAGTTCTTCCCTGCGATCCGTATCTTCATAATGATTACACTCATTTCAAATAGTTGTTGATCTTCTAACAGATTTTTTCGCATCTGTCAATTACATTTTTTACTTGGCCGGCCTGTCGAAGGTTTTGCACCGACAAATGGCCTCATGGAGCCTCATGTCCTGTGCGCCTTCAGTTACGGTGCACAGGCGAGTTTGCTAAGGCGCATTTAAGCAGACAGTCGCTTTTGGTATCGCTTTTTCCCCGGCGTTATGGTTATACACAGGCTGCCCCGGGGCAGTCGGGATCGCCATAGTCGGATGAAAGAGATCCTCGATCTCTGATCATACCCGGTGATGAGCCGGGATTATTCATCAAAAGGAACTCAATGCGGATACTTGTCGACGCGGATGCATTTCCGAATGTGATAAAGGATATCCTGATCAGGGCCGGAGAGCGGATGCGCGTGCCTCTGATTTTTGTGGCCTGTAAGCGGCTGAGGCTCGAGAGGTCAGACAGTATCTCCAGTATTGAAGTGCCGATCGGCCCTGATCTGGTCGATGATCGCATTGCAGAGCTCGTGCAATCGGGCGATCTTGTCATTACCGCCGACATTCCGCTCGCGGACCGTGTGGTGACCAAAGGCGCCTATGCCATCAATCCGAGGGGCGAGCTCTATACCGAGGAGAACATCAAGGACCGTCTGGCCATGCGCGACCTCATGAATGAACTGAGAGACGGTGGTATGATGACGGGGGGACCCGCGGAATTCAGCAAGAAAGACCGCCAGGCGTTTGCCAACCAGTTGAACCGCATTTTGATCAGACAGGTCAAAAAAGAAAAAGCTTAATTGAAGCTCCCTGTGATCAATGTTTCCCGGCGATAACCATGATCTTGTTGTGGACGATTTACCCTTTCCGCTCGTAACGGCAGACCTGCAAAATCTCCTCAAGATCCGTGATCCCTTGAAAAACCTTCTGGATGCCATCCATTATCAGAGTTTTCATCCCATCCTTGAGCGCCATGAGCCTCAATTCATCCGCGTTGGCCCTGTGCCGAATGGCTTTCTTGATCTCTTCCGTACTAAGAAACAGCTCGTGTATGGCAACGCGTCCCCTGTAGCCGCTGCCGTTGCAGATGTCACAGCCGACTTTTTTCATCAGCCTGAGGTCCGGAGAGTAGCTCTCTCCGCCATGTTGCTGGAACCATTGGGCATCGTAAATCTGCACCAGTTCGTCATAGGTCTGTTTGTCGGGATGATACGGCTTCTTGCATTTTTCGCAAAGCCGCCGGGCGAGACGTTGCGCGAGAATCCCCAACAAGGCGTCCGCAAAAGTGAATGGGTCCATACCCATCTCAATCAAGCGGACAACCGTCTCCGGCGCCGTGTTCGTATGGAGCGTACTGAGAACCAGGTGACCGGTGAGGCACGCTTCGATGGCCGTTTTTGCCGTTTCCGCGTCCCGCATTTCACCGATCATGATCACGTCAGGGTCGGAACGTAAGAAGGAACGAAGGACTTCATGAAAGTTCACCCCGATTTTCGCATGCACCTGGACTTGCCTGAGCCCCGCCTGGGTAATTTCAACGGGATCCTCTACCGTCCATATCTTAATTTCCGTTGTGTTGAGATACTTTAGCGCCGAGTGGAGGGTCGTTGTTTTACCCGACCCGGTGGGACCGACACAGAGAATGAAACCATTGGGCTGGTCAAGGATGCTTTTCAGTGCCTTGAGATTGGGTTCCGACAAGGCCATCTCTTCGAGGGGCATCGGTTTGGCTGCGGTCAGAATCCGCAAGACGGCGTCTTCATTGCCGCCGATGGTTGGCGTCACTTCCACCCGGTATTCAATTGGATTGTTCTGATGCAGGATAATGATTTTACCGCTCTGAGGTTTTCGCCGCTCCGAAATGTCCAGGTTGGACATGATCTTGAGTCTCGAAATGATCGCCCTTTTGAACATCGTGGGGATCTGGTGGGCAACTTGGCAGATACCGTCGATACGGTATCGTAACTGAAAGGGCTCACCGCGCTGGCCGGGTTCAAAATGAATATCGGATGCCCTTTTCGCATAGCCTTCTATAAGGATCTTGTTGACCAACGACACAATCTGAGAATCCGTTTCATTGATGCCGGCTTCTTCCAATTCTTCTTCAACGGAGAGATGGTCGTCGGACAGGTTGCTGATTATTTCTTCTAAGTGGTGTTCCTCCTTTGGATAGTACTTGAGAATCGCTTCCCGGATCTGGGCCGCCGTCGTGACGACCAGTTCGATGCGACGTTTGATGTAGAATCGCAGAGAATCCGGAATGGAATAATCGGTCGGTTCCGAAGTTGCCACGACGATGCGCTTCCCGTCATCTTCCAGCGGCAGGACCTGTAAACGATGGACAATATCAGCGGATAGGCAGGCCAGTGCCTCTTTTGTAGGGACCATTGTGTTAAGATCGATAAAAGGCATGCGGAACTTGACGGCCAGCGCCTTGAGGAGCTGGTCTTCGGTGATCAATCCTTCCTCGATCAGCAGTCGTCCGATTTTTTTCCTTTTATCCGTATCCTGACTCAACAGCGCTGTTTCCACCTGCGCCTTTGTCACTAAGCCGGCTTCGACCAGGATGTCCCCCACTTTCATCCGGTGTGACACCTTTCCGCTTTTATGGGCATTTTCGATGGCATCCTCGATGATTTGATGTTGCATATGATGCTGCTCGGAAATAATGTCTCCTAGTCGCTTCTCGCGCAATATCTTCTGTTGTTTTAGAACCTTATCAATGGAAGAAGGGGTGACCAATCCCTTGTCCTCAAGAATTGCCCCGATCGGGCGATCTTCCTGGCGACTCTTCACACCACGGGTCGTGAAAAAGATGAGTGTATAGGGATGCGTCAAGTCCGGCTGCAATCCATAAAAACCGTTCGGAAATTGCTGGTCCTTCAAAACAGCGACATGGTAGCGATTTCCCGTCATCGTGATGACTTCTTCCAATGGTTGCTCAAGGCTGGAAAACATCTTGGGACTCGCCTTCGGTTTCATCATGACACAGCAAACGATTGAAAAGTGAAACGTTTGCGTATTGCCGTTTCTTGCCAATTTTACTCGAATCTCATTTTCAGCCGGCTGGAAGGGGCGGGCCAGATCCGCTTCTTCTCTTCGTCCGTCCATCAATTCTAAGATAAGATCATAATTCATCCTAAGACCTCACTATATCTACATAAATTTGAGGGGATACACTTCAGCCCTTATTTCCGAACCATCCAGATTGAGTGTGGCCGGGATCGCCCGGTCCAGTTCTGCCATTCCCTGTTTCCAATGAAGATTGATTATCTATGGAAATAATATGATAGCCACTCTCCAATGTCAACAACCCATTGTCGAAGTATTAACGGACTTCTTTTTTCCCGTTTGTACTTCAGCGTGTCGGTCCGGGATATCAGGTCGTCGAGTGGCAGGAGAAACTCAATTTCAGGCAGTTTTGTCGGTTTGGACAGTAGTTCAGCGCGGGAGATAAGTCATCCGCGGCCTTCGACGGCCCGGACGGTATAGAGAAGCTTTCTCTCTCAGCGTGCGGGCTCGTATCCCGCCTGTTTAAACCGGGCCTGCACCGGTGGGCTTATCATGAAGCTCAGGAATGCTTGCGCAGCCTCGGGATGCGGTGTACGCTCGAGCAAGATCCCCGTATAAGTAGTCATGTTCTGCAGACTGCCGGGATACGGACCAACCAAGACAACCTCCTTCACGGAGAGGATCTCGCTGATCTGGGTCAGGCCGATCGCGTTTGCGGTCGACTTCGTCATCAGTTCCATCGAGACCTTGCCGCCGCCGGCAGTACGACCCTTCTTTCGCACCTCGTCCCCGATGCCCAGACGGTCCGCCATCTGCAGGAAGTAAGCGCCGGCCGTACCGATCTTGGGATCGGCATGGTAGATCTCCGTTGCGGCCAAGAGCGACTGTTTGAGTTCCTCTGGTGTTCCAATGGCAGGTTTGGCAGCGTCCTTCCGTACCGCGATGCCGCCGCCAACCTTTCCTAAGGGAACGATCGTATCGGATCGCACCAGCCCCTTGGTAAGGAGTTGTTCGATGATGACTGGTGTGACAATGGCGAGGTCAGCCGGTTCACCGGCGTAGATCTTGTCCCGAAGCGCCCCCACAGGAGCGTAGGTCAGCTTGACGGTGTGGCCGCTCTCCCTTTCGAATATTCCCGCCATATCCCTGATGATCGATTCGGTCGCTCCTGCGGCCAGTATGTTGAGTTCCGCCAAAATCATCGAACGCCTCCACGACGTCCCCGCAGTTTCCGGTAAACGAACATCACCAGCGGAAAAAGGGCCATGGCCAGCGCTACCGACATGAGCGCTGCCGATAACGGTCGGGAAAAGAAGATCCCGATGTCGCCGTGGGATATCTTGAGCGACTGCCGCACCGTCGCCTCCATGGTGTCGCCAAGGACAAGCGCAAGGACCAGCGGGGCCGGCGGGTACTTCAGCTTCTTCATGAAGTACCCGATGACTCCCATCCCCAGCATGAGGAAGACGGGGAATACGCTGTTCTTCAGACTGTATGCCCCCACGATGGTGAAAGCAACGATCATGGGCGCCAGGAAGGCCAATTTGATCCGGACCGCCGCGACGAAGACCGGAATGAAGACCGTATTGAGGATGACC
>PNOO01000162.1 GCA_013824905.1 Syntrophus sp. (in: bacteria)
CGAACTGAGCCTCCGTTATGCCCGGGAGAGGGTGCAGTTCGGAAAACCGATCTCCTCCTTCCAGTTCATCCAGGGGAAATTGGCCGATATGTATACGGGATATATGGCCTCCAGATGGATGGCTTACAGCGCCGCCGCCTACTGCGACTCGCTTGCAAACAAGGTCGGCGGGAAAGGGACGGACCTCGACCGCAAGGCGGCGGCCGCCCTCCTTTTCTGCGGCGAGATGGGGACGAAGGTCGCCGCTGACGCCATCCAGATCCACGGCGGTTACGGCTACTGCCAGGAATACGCCGTCTCCCGGCATTACCTCGACCAGAAGCTCTGGGATATCGGCGCCGGCACCGCGGAAGTCCGCCGGATGATCATCGCCAGGGAACTCCTCCGGGACAATTTCCAGAGCGGCCGCTGAAGGAAAATCGAAATGAAGATAACAAGGGGAGGGAACTACTCATGATGCGGCTTTCTCTGCCTATGGAACCCCATGGTCATCGCACGGAAAGATGGGATTTGTTGCCGTATTCTCCGTCGCAGACCGCAAGCAGCACCAAGAAACGTTTTTTTCGCACAATCGGCATCCTCCTCGCCGGTCTTTTCCTGCCGGTGCTTCTCTCCTCTCCGTTGGCAGCCCGCGAGGACAGTGCCCGCCTCGTTTTACGCAAGACCGCAGACCTCCAAAAGACGAAGATCTACGTGGTAAAAAAAGGGGATCTGATTGGCAGAATCTTACGCCAGCAAGGTGACGAACCGATCCCTTACACCCTGTTTCGCAAGATAAACCCGGGAATCCGGAACCTGAACCGGATCTATCCGGGGCAGAAGATCCTCCTCCCTGTTCGCGGAATCACAGAGATGACCGAATCCGCACACGCGATTCCCCCGGACGCAGAAACTCATATGACGGAGTACCTTATCCAGGAAGGGGATTCCATCAGCCGGATCATCCTTTCCGAACTGAATGTCAACCCTGCGGAGGCCCTATCGACTTACCGTCTCGTCCGTGAGCTGAATCCCGGCATCGAAGACATGAACACTCTTCCTGCAGGCCAACGCCTGAAGCTGCCGGCAAATCCGGCTCGCGCGGATCGTTCGGCGGCTGCTCCCGTTCAAACCGCCGGGAGCGAGATGGATAAGCCCCCGACAGTGGCGGCTGCGGCGAAGGCGCCGCCAAGCGCGGAAGGCCTGCTGGGGATCATCCGGCCCGTCATAAGCCGGATGAGGGGCACGCTCACCGCCACGGGAAATTACTACATCCCCCTCAAAGATAGCACCCAGGTCGCGATCGACTGTTCTCTGATCCCGGTTGTCGAACTGGACGACGGATCGACGGTGTTTCTCGATTTCGGAAACCGCCTGCCGGATCAGTTAAAAGGCCTCATCAGCCAATCCTGGCCGAATTACGCCTTTCTTCCCGCGGGAGAACTCAGCGATGACCTCACATCTCTGCAGGGAATCATTAACAGGTCCCGGAACTACATGATGTACAATGCCGCAAGGCCTCTGACCTTGACCCAGAAACCGGAGATTCTGGTTGCTCCCGACTGGATCATCGAGGGGAAAAAGGCTTCAAGCGGCACGCCCTACCGCCAGGGACTATTTCTTCTGGGCGGCAACGAACAGCCCTTCCCTGCGGGACCCCGCACGTTCGTGGAGAAAAACGGCCTTATCGTAACTGAAATCTCCGGCGGTCAGGCGGTTGTCGCACTGACTGCGCAGACCGCGCCGCCGGCGATTCCCGACCTGAGGGGACTCAAAGGCATCCCGTTCGCGGAGCAGCTCCTCAGAGCTCTCGGCGAGACACCGGTCGGGAACGCAGAGATCGTCATCTTCGATCAGGCGCGCCATGGTTTCAGTCTTTCCGTCACGGCCGATCTTCTCTTCCGTCGGGGAGAGAAACGATTCATCATCCATGCAAAGAAACTCCCCGAGCAGTTTGTCAGCATCCTGAAGGAGGAGGGAACGGAGATCGTCCTGATCGGTGAGAGGGACTCGGGAAGACCCCTCATCGAAGCTCTGTTGCAGGGTCTCCAGATTCCCGTCTCCTTTGGCCATTTCTCCTACCGGATTCCGGAGGACGGTCAACGTCCGCGGCTCACGGCATCCTTTTCCGCCCTCCGGGCAAAAGCCGGCGGTGAATCGCTTTATCTGATCGATTTCGATATGTCGCCCGACGTCATCTCTCTCCTCCAGGGCCGCCCGGGTGGGCGTTTCGCCAAATATTGACATTGAAAAACCCTATAAAATGAGGATTTTTGCCTAGTGAAAGTGAAGGGAATTGCGCTTTTTTCGGGAGGCCTGGACAGCTCTCTGGCCTTCAAGGTGATTGAGGAACAGGGCGTCGAAGTCTTTGGGATCACCTTTGAAACCCCTTTTTTCGGCGCCGGCAGGGCCAGGGCCGCCGCCGGGAGGATCGGGCTTCCCCTGACCGTACTCAATATCACGGAAGAACACCTGCAAATGCTGTACGCGCCCCGGTACGGATACGGGAAGAACATGAATCCCTGTATCGACTGCCACACGCTGATGCTCAAGATCGCCGGGCGGAGGATGGAGGAGGAGGGAGCGGATTTCGTCTTCACCGGGGAGGTCCTGGGTCAGCGCCCCATGTCCCAGGGAAAGCAGTCTCTCTCCGTGGTGGCAAAGAACGCGGGGTATCCGGACCGGATCCTCCGCCCCCTGAGCGCGCGGCTTCTGCCGGAAACGGCGCCGGAGCGGGAGGGCAAGGTCGACCGCGCCCGTCTGTTGGACATTCAGGGAAGAAGCAGGAAACGGCAGATGGAGATGGCCGTGCACTACGGCATCACCTCTTACCCTGCGCCGGCGGGCGGCTGCCTCCTGACCGATCCTATTTTTACCAAGCGTCTCCGCGACCTCTTTGACCGACATCCTGACCACTCCGTGCGGGACATCGAACTTTTGAAGGCCGGACGGCACTTTCGTCTCAACGAAGCGACGAAGGCCGTTGTCGGCCGGAACGCAATGGACAACGACACCATCGAACGCCTGACCGTTCAGAGTGACGCGCTCATCCATATCGCTCAGGTTCCAGGGCCGACCGTTCTGGTTCCCGGCGGCGGCGACGAGGAAACGCGTTTCCTCGCAGCGCGGCTCTGCGCCCGTTACAGTGATGCGCCCAGGGACAGGGAGGTAGTCGCCCACTGTTTCAGAAACGGGATCGGCACCCCTCTTTCGGTCCTGGCGCTGATGCCCGAGGAGGCGGCACGCCTGATCATCTGAGTTTCTTCATAAGGGAAGATGCTGCGGCCGGAGGAGATCCCGAACAGTCTTCACCGGATTGAAGGCATCCAGGGGCGTCTCCACGAAGAGGGTGTTCCAAAAGGCCATCGACCCGTTCCAGAGACCGGGACGCTCCAGCGCCAGGAGCTCCCTTCCCTGCACCGATTTGAGGGAAATGGTCGACTGTGCCTGGTCGACGAACTTGCTCAGGTCGAATTTTTCCCCACGGTAATCGCGGATGCCGCAGACGAGATCGACGGGATTAAAATAGGTGGACGATTGCCAGATCTTCCTCTGCCCGGGATCGTTCCGGTCGATCTGCGACTCCTCGATGATCTGGAGCGACAAAGAACCAATCTCTCCCGGAGGTTCGACCCAAAACGGGCCGCCCCCCGGTTCACCCTCGTTTTTCACCATGCCGCAGACCCTGAGCGGCCGGTTCAGACGCCCGAAGAGGAATGACCGCCGCTCGGCCGAGGGTCGCATCAAAAAACCGGGAGGCATCACAAGATGGAGCTTTTGCCTGCAGAAACCGGCGATCTCCGTCAGGTCACCGTCTCTGGCGTCCCTTGCGGCAAGGAGGCGGAGCCGGCGGAATATCCCGTCCTGCAATGTGATCAGATAGCCGGCCAGGATCTTCTTCCAGCGTACCGTTTCCGGTTTCAGGCGGTCAGGGACGCAATTATCGATATTCTTCAAAAAGACGATATCCGCATCGAGGCTGTCCAGATTCTGAAGGAGCGCGCCGTGCCCTCCCGGCCGGAAAACCAGCCCCTCTTTCTCGTCCCGAAACGGCCGGTATTCCGGGTCTACGGCGATGGTGTTCGTCACCGTCTCCTGCGTAGAGAGGCCGACTTCAAAGACCGTATTCAGACGCGACTCGTAATCGGCAATTACCTGCTCAAGAAGCTCACGGACTGCGTTTTCGTGTTCCCGGGAAACGGTATAATGGATTCGGGAGCATTTCCGTGCGTCCCCGGCATAGTGGACCGCCTCGATGAGGTGCTCCTCCAGGGCGGTGCGGCTCCCCTCGGGGTAGTGATGGAACTTCAGGAGCGCCTTGGGAAGACGCCCGTAATTGAGCCCCTCCTCCGTCAGGATAAACCGCAAAAGGTCCGTATCCGCCTTCTTGCGGATCAGATCCTCTATGTCCCGCCCCTTGGCAGCGACGGCGGCCTGCAAATCGTGAAAGAAGGCATATCTCTTCAGGTCATGGATGAATGCTTCCCTTTCGGCCTCTGTGGAAAATCCTCTCTCGTGAAGACACCGGTGCCATTCTTTGAACATCCGGCTCGCCGCTCCCGAGGCCGGAACGAACTTCATGAACCGCTTGATCCGAAGGGCCTCTTCATAAGCGGCAATGAACTCCTCCTGTTCCTCATGAGAGAGAAGGGCGATCCCGTCTCCCGCGCGGCAGGGTCTGTTGAGTCGCACCGGCGAGACACCCTGCCGGAAGAGTGCCAGTTGCCTTTCCACCTCCTCGAGAGTCAATCCCTCTAATGCGATCCGTTCCAGGTCCTTTGCGGACCAGGAACTTCCGATTTCACTCACTTTTTCTTTTCCTTCCTCTCTTTTCTGATTTTCTCCGGCGGCGGAATCTGTTTCTTTTCACGAAGAAGCCGGGAAATATCCTTTTGTCTGCGGGTCACCTGTCCTTTTGCCATCGTCTTTAACCTCAAACTCCTGTTTTCATCGACCGGGCCAGGTGACGAGAGTAACCGTAACTCCCCCGGAGGAGCGACCCGGCATAGGCCGAGACATCGGTCTTCATTTTAATGAGGCTGGTATATAAGCCCTCGTTCCGGACCTCGCCGACGAAGAGGAATCCCTTCAGAAGGCCTTTATCCAGGACGATCTTGTGATAGAAGTCCGGCCCTTGCTCAGTCAGGATCTCATATCCCTGCTCCGCCCGTCCGGCGCCAGCCGCGAGGATGGAGACGCCAAAGACTCTGAGAATGTTCCGGGCAAGACTCCCGGGATAGGTCGCCGGGATTCCGGCCATGTTCAGGGCGGCCACCCTCCCCTGTTCCACAGCCAGCGGCCAGAGGGCGTTGACGCGCCGATCCCCGTAGATGATGTCCATCGTCTCCGCCACATCGCCGGCCGCATAGATCCCCGAAACGCTCGTCTCCTGGCGTACGTCGACAACGATCCCCCGCCCGACGGCAATCCCGCTCCCCTCTAAAAAATCCAGGCAGGGATGAACGCCCTTCCCGAAGATCACCAGATCGCAGGCCCGTCTCTTACCGGATTTCAGATGGATCTCGCCGCTGCGGCCGATATTGATGATGTTTTCTCCGGTCAGGATCTCGATCCCCTGTTCCCGAAGCTTGCGGGCGACCAGCTCGGCGGCGGGAGGATCGAGCATCGTGGAGAAGACTCGATTGGACGTCACGACGAAGGTGACCGACCAGCCGAGCTTGTGGAGGGCGTCGCCCGTCTCCATTCCGACCGG